>NZ_AJWE01000058.1:0-25563 GCF_000281145.1 Rhizobium sp. CF142
CCGGCTCGAAGCGGGCGAGCCGCTCCGCCGATATCGTAACCTGCTCTTCGACAGCGAGGCTTTCGAGGAAACGGGCCAGGGCTGCCTCTTCCTCTCTCAGCCGATCCTCATCCGGGTCGCGCAGGTCGACGGTGAAGATTGCCCGCGAGGGGATGACGTTGATGGCATTGGGTTGGAATTCCATGCAGCCGACGGTCGCGACCGTCGGCGTGTTCGACGCCATGGCGCGCCCGCGCAGGAAGGTGATGACGCGGGCGCTCGCATGGCCGGCATCGCGACGCATCGTCATCGGCGTGGTGCCGGCATGGTTGGCGTCACCTTCGATCGTCACGCGCTGCCAGGAAATGCCCTGCAGGTTTTCGACCGCGCCAAGCGGGATGCCCTCGCGCTCCAGCACCGGGCCTTGCTCGATATGGAGTTCGATATAGGCGTGGGGCTCCAGGAAACCCGGCTCTTTCTCACCGGCATAGCCGATACGTTTCAGCTCGTCACCGAGCAGTGAACCGTCGGTTCCTGTTGCCGCAAGCGCCGTTTCTACATCAAGCCCGCCGGCATAGACGAGCGAGCCCATCATATCGGGCGCGTAACGCACGCCTTCCTCATTGGTGAAGGCCGCGACGGCGATAGGGCGAGAGGGGGTGAAGCCTGATGCCTTCAGCGTCTCGATGACCTCGAGGGCCGACAGCACGCCGTAGCAGCCGTCATAGATGCCGGCGTCGATGACTGTATCGATATGCGAACCGAGCAGCAGCGGCGGGCGATCCTCTGTGCCAGCGGGCGCCCAGATGCCGAAAATGTTGCCGATGCGGTCGATGGCGAGTTCCAGTCCGGCAGCTTCGATCCAGGTGACGAGGCGATCGCGGCCGAGCTTGTCCGTGTCGGAGGCGGCAAGGCGCACCAGCCTGCCATCCGCATCGCGGCCGATCGCGCCGAGTTCGGCGATCCGGCCGAGGAGCCTCGATGCATCGATGGAGATGTTGCTCATGCTGCACCTCGCGTCAGGACCGCGTCAGGCGAGCGGCCGACGATTTCCTGATATCGGCCGGGGTCGGTGGCGCCTTCCGTGTTCACCGCGAAGATGCGCGAATCCGCGCCGAGGGAAAGGGCGGCTTTCGCATCGGGATCGGCGAGCGCCTTCAACAGGCCGGCAAGGCCGACGCCGCCGCTTTCGCCCGAGACGATGGGGGGATCGCTGCCCAAGGGGTTGGCAAGCTGCCGCATGATGGAGATCGCATCCTCCTCATCGACGGTCATGAAGGCATCGGCGGTGCGCGACAGGATGCGCCAGGCGACGAGGGAGGGCTCGTAGCATTCCAGCATCGCCATGACGGTCGGTTCGCCATGGGCAATGGTGACCGGATGGCCGGCACGCGCGGTTTCGAACAGGCAGGCGGCACGGGCGGGATCGACGACGGTGAAGACCGGACGCTGGTGCCTGAGCACAATCGCCAGATGGCCTGCGACGGCAGCGGCGATGCCGCCAACACCGGACTGGATGAAGACATGGGTGGGCGGCTGCGGCATCTGTTTCAGCGCCTCGCGCACCAGCGCCGTATAACCCTGCATGACGAGGCCGGGGATGCGCTCATAGCCGGGCCATGAGGTGTCGGACACGATGGTCCAGCCGCGTTCTTTCGCGACGCGGGTGGCTTCCTTCACGGAGTCGTCGTAGCTTCCCGCCACCCGGATCATCTCGGCGCCGAAGCGGGCAATCGCGGCGACGCGTTCGTCGCTTACACCGGCATGGACAAAAATCGACGCCCGCGCACCAACGAGGGATGCACCCTGGGCGACCGAGCGGCCATGATTGCCATCGGTGGCGCAGGCAAAGGTCATGGCTTCCGCGACTTTTCGCACGTCCGGAGAGTGCAGTTCGGCCATGCCGATCTTGCGTCCGAGTCTTGCCTCGGCGGCCTCCAGAACGAGGCGAATGACGGCATAGGCGCCGCCGAGCGCCTTGAAGCTGCCGAGCCCCAGGCGTTTTCCCTCATCCTTCACATGGATCGCGGCAACGCCTGACGCGGCTGCCAGCGCCGGCAGGGAGACGAGCGGTGTTTCGGCATTGTCGTCGCGGTGGCGCAGGTGGTCTTCCACGCCTGCGGCAGCGGCAATGCCGAGCGTATCGGCATCTGTCGCTTCGAGCTGATGTCGATAATCGCTTGTCGTGTTGAGGATGAACATGAAGGCCTCGCTGCTCTTTCATGGAAACATATTGCAGTGCCGGCGAAAATTGCGCTGATATTAAGAGCCGTTTTTGCAAGTTTGTTTCATGAGGGCCGCCGCCCATGCCTGTCTCTTCGACATCCGCGCTCGATGCCTTCGACCGCAAGATCCTTGAGATCCTCCAGCGCGACAATACCACGCCGCAAAGGACGATCGGCGAGGCCGTCAACCTGTCGGCGCCATCCGTGCAGCGGCGCATCAGGCGGATGACGGAGGAGGGCGTCATCAAGGCCAATATCGCGGTGATCGATCCGGCCGCCGTCGGCCAGGCGATCACCATCTTTGTCGAGGTCGAGGTCATTAGCGAAACGGCGGAGCAGATCGAGGCAGCCAAACGCGAATTCGCCGCCGCCCCGGAAATCCAGCAGTGTTACTACGTGACGGGGGAAGCCGACTTCGTGCTCGTCATCACCGTGCCCGCGATGGCCGATTACGAGGCGCTGACGCGGCGGCTATTCTTCGGCAACAATAATGTGAAGCGGTTTCGGACATTCGTCGCCATGGACAGGATCAAGGTGGGTCTGAGTGTTCCTATCTGAGGAGGCTCCGGGCCAGTGGATCGCGCCTTAGGCCCGGAGATATTTGTCACACGGCAATTGTCGCCGCGCCTCGCGTGCGCCTCAGCAATTGGCGCAGCGACAGGGCGTGCAGGACGAGAGACGTGGGAACGGTGAAGGCCGGAATGATGGCGGTTGGGTAGGTGCCGGTCGTCAGATTGGGGTGATCAAGGGCGAGCTGCTGCAGGGGGCCGGGCGTGGTAAGGGCGCCCATCGTGACCGCGACGACCAGATCGGCTATGCCGAAGAGGTTCCAGAACAGAGCCGCCCGGGTGCTGCCTGGCCGGCCGCTTGCGAGCACTGCCGCTGTCGGCAAGGCCATCAGTCCGGTGATCACGTCACCCGTGCCGGCAGGAAGGGCGAAAACGCCTGGCGTCGTCCCGGCCAGCCAGTTGGCGAGGAACACGCCGCCGATCACCCTGTAGGCCTGGAGGCCGATCAGCCAGTTGACGGGCATAACATCGAGCAGCACGCCGATCCGGTCCGAGCGCGACAAAAGCGTGATCACGATGGCCGTCGGCACGACGATCATCAGCGGCAGCAACGGGATTGAGACTGCTCCCGGCAGGAGAAGGCCATGGGCGACGATAAACCAGGCTGCTCCGTGCCAGAGGGTCAGCGGAACTGCGATCGCCAGCCAGGCCCATGTCCGCTCCGACGTGATGAAGGAGGTGCGCGACAATGCTGCCCAGGTACCGCCGAGCACGATGAGATGCACCGCGATGCGCGCGACGATGATGGACAGGTCCGAGCGCTGAAGCTCCGGTACTGCGACAAGGGCAGCGAACCAGAGGGCTGTTGCTGCTGCGCTGCCGGCGAATGCAAGTGTCGGCGTGATGGAGGTTGGGGTTGTGTTCGGCGCCAATGTGAGATCCTCCCGTTTTGGCAAAACCGGTAGTGTGTTGCAGCGATCCGGGCTCGACATGGATCGGGCATCGATCCGCATGGCTGCGGTCAATGGGAGCGTGTCACTCTCTAATGACATTAGCAACTCTTATAATAAGAGTTAATGTACAACAAGAGATTTGTCGGTCCGGTTTGTCGCAGGCTCGGTGGCTGCCAAGCTTTCTTGAATCGAGCATTCCGGCAAACTAATGTGGCTCTCATGATGAGAGGAGCCCGGTAATTCCATGGGCTTCCGGAAAGGGTTCGATGCGTTCGAAGGGTTTCGATGGAATGGTATGCTCGATCGCCGGCGTCATGGCGGCGATCGGCGATCGGTGGGGTTTGCTTATCTTGCGCGATCTTGTCTGCGGCCTCAGCCGCTATGAGGATTTTCGCCAGTCCTCCGGCGTGACCAATGCGACGCTCAGTGACCGGCTGAAGCATCTGGAAGCCAATGGTCTCATCGAGCGGCGGCGCTATCAGGTGAACCCGGAAAGGTTCGAATATCTTCTGACCCGAAAGGGCTGGCAAATCGCGCCCATCATGCCGGTGCTCGCCCAGATCGGCGACAGCCTCGGCATATCGGGCGCTTCGGGACCGCCCATGACGTTCGTCAATCGCAAGACGGGCGCTGAGATACGCTGGGGTTTCATCGATCAGAAAACCGGCGAAGCGGTGAGCCCGGTGGATCTCGAGATCAAGGAAGGCGATGGTGCGGATGACGCCGTTCGCTGGCGATTGTCTCGCGCCGCGAACCGTCGTCAGGCGCTGGACGATATTCTTGCTGCCTCGGGCGAGGCAACGGATGCGCAAAAATCGAATTCATGAAGTCCATCAGCAAGCGGGAGGTGCCAATTCATGCTGATCATTTTCGGCGGTTTGCCGGGCTCGGGGAAGACGACGATTGCGCGTGCCCTGGCGAAGGAGCTTGGGGCCGTCCATCTGCGTATCGATACGATCGAGCAGAACATACGGGCTTCGGGCATGTTGAGCTCGGAGGTCGGCCCGGCAGGCTATATGGTCGGATACGGGATTGCCGAAGACAATCTCAGGCTCGGTAACATCGTCGTTGCGGACTCCGTGAATTCCCTGAAGGTGACGCGGGATGCCTGGTTGTCGGTTGCAGCGCGATCAGGTGCGCCGGCCGTCGAGGTCGAAATCATCTGCTCGGATCAGGATGAGCATCGCCGCCGGGTGGAGACGCGGGCAAGCGATGTTCCGGGGCTGAGAAAGCCGAGCTGGGAAGAGATCGTCACGCGCGACTATGACGACTGGGGGCAGAGGCCCATCGTTGTCGACACTGCGAAGCAAAGCGTGGATCAAGCCGTTGCCGAATTGATGTCAAAGCTAGGAGCCGGCCGGCGTCAGTAACAACGGCGGGACATGAACCTGCCGAGGGTCTGCTTGATTGACCTTGAGCCGCATCGGGGCACTAATGGAGCGGTATCGTCACTGCTTGCAGGCAAGGGGGACGCGATGCTGCTCAAGGGGGAACGAACCTTCGTCGTGCGCGACATGGGCGGGTTTGTCGCTCATATCAACATGCCGGGATGGGTGAAGCCGAAGCCTGGGGATCATGGGCATGGGCCGCTGGCGATGGTGGTCGAATCCATTCTGCATCCGGGCCGGTTCATTGCCATGCACGAGCACCGCAATGACGAGATCATCTCCTGGGTGCCTGAAGGCGTGATGCGCCATGAAGACAGAGCCCGCGGCCGGCTGGTTTGCGACAGCGAACATCTGATGGTGATGAATGCCGGGTGCGGCTTCTGGCACTCCGAGGAAACGCTGGCCTCCGATCCGCCGCTGCGCATGCTGCAGATCCTCGTGCGGCCCGATGCTGTCGATCTCGAACCCGGCATCCAGTATGGGGTAATGCCCGAAATCATGCCCAATCGCTGGCGGCACCTTGTCGGGCCGGAAGGGGGCGATGCGCCCTTTTTCGTGCGCAACCGGATCGATTTCTTCGATATCCGGCTGGAGGCTGGCGCGCGGGTGGACTTCCCGCATAAGCAGGGGTGCGACCTCTATTTCTATGTGTTCAGCGGCGCAATTCTCGCCGGCGGGCAGGCGTTTGGCGAAGGTGAGCAAGGTCTGCTGCTATCGGATGAGATATTGGCGGCAGAGGCGACGAGCGCCTGCGTGATGGTGGCCTTCCTGCTCGATCCCCGGTCTCCCGTCACGAGGCAGGGGACGATGGCCGACACCAGGAAGATCCCGCCGCCTGTCGTGATCCGCCTCGCGAAACGGTGGCAAGGGTTGAAGTGGCTGTGGCTGCGGAAGTGAAGATAGGGCGGGCCTCAGCTCCAGTATTTCACCGCGTAGACGACCGTCATGACTGTCCCGGTGAGGATGACGAACCAGCGGACGATGGTGGCGGGCAGCACGCGTACGAGGGTGCCACCGAGATAGCCGCCCACCAGGGCGCCTGACAGCATCGTCAACGTTTCGGGCCAGTGGACGGCGCCCTCAGCGATAAAGATGACGACCGCCGCCATGCTGACCGAGGTGGCGAGCAGGTTTTTCAGCGCCTTGACGCGGCGAATGTCGTTGGGATCGGCAATCGAGAGCACCGCCGTCAGGATGACGCCGAGGCCGGCGCCGAAAAAGCCGCCATAGATCGACGAGAGGCCGAGGACGGAAAGGCCGAGACCGCGCGAGGGCTCGGCGTCGCCGCGCCTCGCCTCCGCCCAAGCGGCGATGTGGGGCGAGAAGAGGAAGAGCAGGGTGGCAATACCGATTAGGGCTGGAACCGGGAGAACGAAGAGCCGTTCGGGCAAGGCAAGCAGTAGCAGCGCGCCGATGGCGCCGCCGATCAGGCAGACGAGGACGGACGACCAGAGTTTTGCATCCAGCGGCAGTACCTTGCGGCGGTCGGCGAGGATGGCGAGCAGATGGCCCGGCACGATCGCTACCGCATTCGAGGCATTGGCAGTGACGGGCGGCAGGCCGGCTGCGAGCATGGCGGGGAAGGTGAGCAGCGTGGCGCCGCCGGCGAGCGCATTGATCACGCCGCCCGCTATGCCCGATACAAACAGCAATAAAACGATTGCCGGTGTCATTGGCTTGCTCCCGATCTCCCCGATATGTCTTTCGATGCATCAGGGGTATTGCGAGGACAAGCCGCCGATGGCTTCGAGCCGTTCGCGTTGCGAAATATTCCGGAGAGATGACGCCACGAGGGACGCGCGGGCAAAGTCCGGTCGCGCCTCACCCGTTTGGGCGACTTGCACAAGGCTGGGGCTCGCGTTGCCATGCGGAGGTGGGGTCTTGGGTTTCGGCATTGTCAATCTTGGGAGGGGAAGATGCATGGTTTTACGGAAAACCCCGGCGTGGCTTGCGGCTGCGGCGGCTGTCCTGATGTTCCTGAAGATCAGGGGCGCCGCCGCTTCCTGTGCAGTGCATTGGGAGGTGTGGCGGCAGTAGCGGCCGGGGCTGTCGTCTCATCCGCCGGGCCCGCATCGGCACAGAGCACGTTGATGCCCGATGACGCGCTGAAGGCGATGATGGATGGAAACAGGCGCTTCATCGATGGGCGTCTGCAATCCCTCAATGAAGATCTTTCGATCCTCAAGGCGAAGGCGGCGGAAAAGCAGGAGCCTTTCGCGGCGGTGCTCTCCTGCGCCGATTCACGCGTGCCGGTGGAGTTTGTTTTCGACCAGAGCATCGGCCAGCTTTTTGTTGTGCGTGTTGCGGGAAATATCGCCACGCCCGAGATCATCGCCAGCCTCGAATATGGTGTCGCCGTTCTTGGCGCCCGGCTTCTGATGGTTCTCGGTCACACCAACTGCGGCGCGGTGAAGGCCACCATCGACGGCAAGGCCGTGCCCGGCCAGATCGGCGCCCTCTATGCGCCGATCTGGCCGGCGGTGAATGCCGCAGGCAACGACCTTGAGGCGGCCATCGATGCCAATGCCAGGATGCAGGCAACGCTGATCAGCCGAAGTTCGACAGTCATCGCAGGGGCTGCCAAGGAGGGCAAACTCAAGGTCGTAGCGGCGCGCTATGACATCGCCAGCGGTGTCGTTTCGCTGCTTGGTTAGTGGGTGCGCTTTCTTGCGGAATGGGATAGGTCTACGCCGATCAGCGCGGAGATCGCCATGTCCGGTGACACCCTTGCCCGTTCATTCGGCAGACAAGCCTTTGGACTGAGCCCTGAAAACTATCATTTAGCCCGGCCGCCTTATCCGCCGGTGGTGTGGGATGTGTTGCGGCAGCGGGCCGGATTGCGATCCGGTATTTCGATATTGGAGATCGGGGCGGGGACCGGGCTTGCTACGGAACATCTTCTCGAACAGGAGCCGCAGCGGCTTCTGGCTGTCGAGCCGGACAGGCGGCTTGCAGAATTCCTGCAGGCGCGGCTGCATCGCCCCGGACTCGCGGTTATCGAGCAAACCTTCGAAGACCTGAACGAGGTTCCGCAATCCTACGATCTTGTCGTCAGTGCGACGGCATTTCATTGGCTGGATGCCGTTCCGGCGCTGCGGCGTATCCATGTGCTGCTTCGCGATGGCGGCGCCGTGGCTCTGATCTGGAATGTCTTTGGCGACAGTATCCGGCCCGACCCCTTTCATGAGGCGAGTGCGCATCTCTTTATCGGGCATCGTCCAAGCCCCTCCGGTGGAGGGACGACGCAGACGCCTTACGGGCTCGACAGCGACGCCCGGCTCAGGGATTTCGAAGAGGCTTCATTCCGTTGCGATCCGCCTGTCATGTTCGAGTGGACGCTGACGCTCGATCCGCCCGCGTTGCGTCGGCTCTATGCCACCTATTCGAATGTCGTGGCATTGGAGGTGGAGAAGCGCGAGGCGTTGCTGGACGCACTGGAAGATCTGGCGCGGAGCGATTTTGGCGGTGTTGTTACCAGGAACATGACGACGTCGGTTTTCATCGCCAGGCGGATGTCGGGCCGCTACCGGCCGACGGGCGAAGGCATACCCAGAACTTTCCACAATTGATGGTTTATAGTAATGCCATCGCAACCTCCATGCTGCATTTCAACGGGATGATATTTCGCCGCGCGGTCTTACCGATCCTGTCCTCCTGCCTGATGGCCGGTGCCGTTCTGGCAGCCTGCTCACCGCCATCGCCAAAACGTCATTCCGACGCCGAAGTCGCCTTCCTTGCCTCTGATGCCTATCTCGTTGTCGGGGACGTGCCGCTCATCGTTCCCTTTGTCGCCCTGACAGGTCTTGCCGAGAAGCCATCCTTTTCATTGGATAGAAAAGGAGACCGCCAGGCGGCAGAAGAACGGCTGGAGGCGTTCCGCAAGACTGCAGGCAGCCCGGAGACCGCGCCGGTCATCGACAAACTGGAAATCACTGTGCGGCCATATGGATGGGACGATTCCGACGCGCCATTCCGGCGTATCTGCCTGCACCTGAGCCGCCAATGGTCGCGGTCCGTCTGCAATGATCCATCGGCGCCGCTGCAGCGGGCCATGCCGAAGAATACGTTCTTTCTCGCTGATGACAGGAAGCTCAATACCTTCCGAAATTACTCGATCGGCAGCGGCGAAACGGTCTCGGACCATCTCGACAGAATGCCGCTGAAGCCCATGGAGACTTCGGTTGTCTGCGATGCCGAAGCCTCTTCGGAAACAACCCTCTGCACTGCGGCCACGCCAATCAGGCAGCATCTGATCGCTGTGTGGAGAGTATGGGGCAGTTCCGCTGAGGCGACCAGCCGCCAGGCGGAACGCGAAGGCGTTGCCATCACGGCATTCGTCCTCCATGCGCTGGGTCCAGCCGAGAACTTTCCCGCATTGACGTCTGTCGCCTGCGGCCTGACAAAACCGGTGCCGTCGAGCGAGACGCGTGGGGACGCCTGTCCCTGAGCAACGATGCTTCGCGGGCGTTCAGATCGCCGGTCCCGGCCGGATGCGGCTGCCGTCGGCAAAGCGGGAGAGGCGGAAGCGGTTGAGATCGTGGCCGGGCGCGTTGCCCTGGATCAGGTCTGAGACCACTCGGCCGATGCCGGGACCGATGCCGAAGCCGTGGCCGCTCATGCCGGTTGCGACGAAGAGCCCGGTAATGGTCTGCACGCGATCGACGATGGGCACGATGTCGGGCATGGCGTCGATCATGCCGGCCCAGGTCGTCTTCAGGCGGACGGTTTCGAATTGCGGGAAGAGGCGCTGGAAATTGCGGCTGATGGCATCGAGGCTGGATTGTTCCGGGGCGGGGTTGAGGACGCGCATCCGTTCGAACGGGCTCTCGGCATCCGCCGTCCAGTTGCGCGGGGTCGACCAGCTGTCCGGGTAACCTTCGGGCGCTGCAGGCGAATAGCGGGTGCCGAAGGGGTGGGCCATGAGCGCCGGCATATATTTCGTGGCGTGGCGGAAGGCGTCGGGGCCGAGATAGAGGCGGTGGCTTGCCGGCGCCAGCGTGTAGCCGCCATCCTGCCTGCGGCGGAAGGCGACATCCGCTCCGCCTGCGGCACCTGCGTGGATTTCGGCCAGGGGCTCGGTTGCGGCCACGGTGGCCCGGACAGCAAGCTGCGGGATGGAGACGCCATGGTTTCTGAGGAAGAGCGACGACCAGGCGCCGCCGGCGACGAGCACTGTCGAGGTCTCGATGCGGCCGGCCTCGGTCCACACACCGCTCACCTTGCCGGCGGAGATATCAAGGGTTCGCGCCGCGCAGTTTTCGATAATGGTCACACCCAGACGGGCCGCGAGCCGGGCAAGGGCAGGCACGGCGAGCCATGGCTCGGCGCGCAGGTCCGATGGCGTTGTCATCGAGCCGGCAAATTTGCGGGACATGCCCTTGAAGAGGGCGGCCGTCTGCCCGCTGTCGAGCAGGCGGGTGTCGAGGTCGTAGGCGCTCGCGAGCTTCATGAAAGTTTCGAAGCTGGCCATCTGCTTGTCGGAGTTTGCGAGATAGGTGACGCCGGTCTCGGTGAGGCCGATATCCTCGCCGCATTCTGCCGCGAGCTCCTTCCACAGGCGGCAGGCTTCGATGACGATGGGCAGCTCGTCGGCATCGCGGCCCTGCTTGCGGATCCAGCCCCAGTTGCGCGAGGACTGTTCGGCGGCGATGCGTCCCTTCTCGATGAGCGTTACGGAGATCCTGCGCCTCGCCAGAAACAGCGCCGTCGTGACACCGATGACGCCGCCGCCGATGATCACGACGTCGGAGGTTTTCGGAAGTGGGCCATGATGCTGGATGGGATCGGCGACGGAGAAGGGGAAGGTAGGCAAGCTGTAAATCCTGAAGTCTGACCGGTGAGCCAACGATTGCATGTCCGGAACCCAAACGACAAGCGGAACCTCAGTGCCCGCCGTATGCGGCAACTCCTCGCGTTTCAGACTCTGGTCGGTGTTGTGTTCGACAACTCCCCGGCAAAACGAGTAAGGGGTGGCTATCGACTGATTCGTCGGCGTGCGATGCGGCCTGCCAGAGTCATCGCAACTCCGACCAAGATCAGTTGAGAAGCAGCGGTGACTGCAGCGTGGCCGACACTGCATACCCGCCCGACAGCAGCACTACTATCGCCCTTATCCAGGAATGCGTTCCATATTACGCGGCAATCCTTGTCGCGAGTCTCCAAATACGATTTCTTAGCCTGAAATACATTTTCACTGAAAACGTCTACAAATTCTTCGCCATCGAGATCAATTATTTGATTAACATGAGCATCGTCAAAAAGGTTGAATGAATGATCAATCTCGTTGTCTTTATATATTTGATATCGAACGATAGCGGAACCTATCAGAACCGTCGCTATTGTAGATAATACAATAGCGACAGCTAAAAACCGAACTTTTCTCTCGCTCCATCCCGTGAACAAGAAAACCAAAAAAGCCATAACCCAGTTTATGGGGTCCAATAATGTTGCAAGCAATGCCGCCGCGATGCCGATCATCTACGCGCCTTTCAACGATGATTCCTGTCTCTATTTGGGGGCTGCGAGCTTAACAGAGCGTCACCACGCAATGCTGACAAGGTGGGTTGCCGGCGGAGCGGCAGCATAGCATTGGAGTCGTTAAAGGAGGCGACATGGGTCACATCGGCAGGGGATCGGCAAGAAGGTGGCGACATCGGCGCTGGTAGGGGGCGGTTGGCCTTAGCGCAGTTGCCCGGGGCGCCAGGTTGCGCAGTCGGCGGGAGAAATGCTAGGCGGGCATTTTCGACGGGAGTCCCGATGCGAGGGCTCCCATGGCGGCCCTGAGCAGCAGAAACCCTGGTTGGACGATGAGCATCAGCATTTATGTGATCAATCTCGACCGGTCCACGGATCGGTGGAATGCATTGTCCGATCAGGCCAAGGCCCTGCAGTTCGACCTTGTTCGCATTGCCGGCGTCGATGGGCGGGAGGTTGCCGCAGATCAGCGCACGGCCTGTGATGAGCGCGCCTTTCAGCGCAATAATGGCCGGACCATGCTGCCGGGCGAATATGGCTGCTACCGAAGCCACCTGAAGGTGCTCGCAGCTTTTCTGGAAACGGGCGAGGCCGCCTGCATCATCGTCGAGGACGATATCATTTTGACTGCCGACCTCGTTGTGCGCGCCGAAGCGACACTTGCGGCGGTGCCCGGTGCCGATGTGATCAAGCTCTTCAATCACCGCATCGTCGGCTTCAGGCCTGTCGCCACCTCGGCTGCCGGGGATGAGATCGGGCGGGCAACGCATGGTCCGCAAGGGTCGGCGGCCTGCTATGCGGTGACGCGGATGGGCGCCCTGAAGCTTCTCAAGACGATCGGCGTCATGCGGTTTCCCTGGGATATCGAACTGGAGCGCGGCTGGGCATCCCGAGCGCGGGTCTATACGACCCGTCAGAATGTGACTGTCGTGGAAGAGGGCGGCTCGAATATCGGGACACGATCCGTCTACAGGGCCACCAAATTTCCCTGGTGGAGGCGATTGCCGACCTATGCGATCCGCATCGCGGAGACTGCCCGCCGATTCAGCTACGCATTGAAGAAGTAAGGCGTTCAGGCGGAAGGCCTGGTTGTGATCGTGGCGGCTTTACTGTTGTTTCACGGTCCGGCTCAAGGCTTTTTGGGCAGTTTATCGGGTTACTTGGATCTAATTACTGTACTTCATAGTACTGTCATAATTTTCAAGAGATACGTCAGCAGTTTACCCCAAAAATGGTCATTCTGTGACGGAAAAGCTTACGAATCCGTATGTTTACCGAGTCTTGTCTATTACAATTCGGCAATGTAGACCTTCGCCCGAAGCTATCGAGTAGTGTTCCGCAACATCTCAACTCGATCGGCCATTGGTCTGAGGTGTATATTGAACGCTCGAAATGATTTCGTGGGTGAGTTGCACCCGCGTGCCTATGAGGCTGCCAATAAGGCGGCATCTCCAAGGTTGAAAATCATGCATGTCTTGTTCTCCTCCAGAGTTGCTGGATCGGAACGATACTGTGCCGACCTCGCCAACGGGCAGGCTGCTCTTGGACACGAGGTTCACGTTGCCGGACGATACGGCTCGCCGATCGCTGGCCTGCTCTCGAAAGAGGTTGTTTTCCACGGCTTCGCAATCCCGTTTCTGCGGGGCCTGAGGCTGCGGCGCCTGATGGACAGGACAGGGATCGAGATCGCGCATGGGCATCTCAGCCATGGCTGCAAGGCGCTTGCCGCAGCGCCCGACGGCGTCGCCAGGATCGCGACCCTGCATGTCGGCTACAAGGCCAAGCAGCATGCCTGCCTCGACGGGGTGATCTGCGTCAACACCGCCCAGTCGACGCGGCTCGGCACATTTGACGGCCAGTCGACGCTGATTTCCAACTGGGTGCCTGATGTCAAATTCGCCGAGAGCTTCGACCTGCGTGCGCAGCTGAATTTGCCGCGGGAAACACGGCTCGTCGGCAGCGTCGGGCGTCTGCATCTCAGCAAGGGATATGACGTGCTGGTGTCGGCCTTCCGGCAGTCGGCACCCGACAATGCCGCCCTCGTCATCGTCGGCGAGGGGCCGCATCGCGCCCCGCTGGAAAAGCTCGCCAAGGGCGATAGCCGCATCCATCTGCCCGGCCATTGCAACAATGTGCCGGGGTTCCTGCGCAATCTGGATCTTTTCGTCTCGCCGTCGCGCGAGGAATCGGCAGGGCTTGCGATCCTCGAAGCCATGCATGAGGGGCTGCCAATCATAGCCACGGCCGCCGAAGGCCCGTCGGAATATCTGCGTGAGCATCCGGTGACGCTGGTCGCGCCCGGCTCTGTCGAGGCGCTCGCCGAGGCGCTTGCCGATGTGCTGCGGGAACAGCCGGTTGTCCGCCTGTCGCGCGTAGGCTACGACTTGGCTCCTTTCTCTCGTTCGGCAGGTATTGCGAATGTTCTCGATTTCTATTCCCGGGTTGCCCGCGGAGCGGTCCAAGCTGGCCCCGACATCGATCAGCCGCGGTTGATCTATGCGTCTGAAGCCCAAGAGTGATTTCTGGCAGGTCGGCATCGTGCCTGCAGCCGCCGAGGCGCTGCTCGATGCCGAGACTTTGGCGGATTGTTCCGACCGCATCACATGGCTGCCCGATCCGGGGCCGTGGAAATATCTCGCCGATCCCTTCGCCGTGAAGAAGGGCGACAGCCTGCATGTCTTCGTGGAGGCCTATGATTACCACACCAAGCATGGCTTCATCGAGCGCCACGAACTGGTGGGGCCGGAGCTCGAATGGCGCGGCAGGGCGGTGGTGCTCACCAAGCCTTTTCATCTCTCCTATCCCTTCCTGATCGAGCAGGATGGCGAGGTGCTGATGATGCCGGAAAGCCATAAGGCGGGGGAGGTTGCGCTGTACCGCGCCCGCTCGTTCCCCGATGACTGGGTGCGGGAAACGGTGCTCCTGGCCGATTTGCCCGCTGCCGAGGCCTGCCTGATCGAGCATGAGGGCAAGTGGTGGATGTTCTACACGCTTGTCGGGGCCGGCGCGCGCGACCAGCGCGAACTGCATATCGCCTTTGCTGACAGCCTGACCGGCCCGTGGAAGACCCATCCGCAAAATCCGGTTCTTGTGGATCGCTCCGGCGCCCGGCCGGGCGGCACGCCCTTTATCGGCGCCGATGGGCAGATCATCCTGCCGGTTCAGGACTGCAGCGTCAGCTATGGCGGCGGCCTGCGCTTCCTGCGCTTCAGCCTGCTCAGCGAGACGCATGTGACCTGCGCGCATCTGCCGGCCCAGTTGACCGGCGGTCTCGCCGCTGCCGATTACCCCGACGGCCTGCACACATTTTCTGCCTGCGGAGACCTGACGCTGATCGATGTGAAGCGTATCGACCGATCCTTCGGCCGCCATATCGTCAACCTGAAACGCAAGCTGCTGCCGAAGCCCGCCTTATCGGCATTGGGGTGATATCGACCGTTTTGCCCTCGCAATCTGCGCCGACACGGGTGAAACTGTCCTCGGATTCGATGCGGAGGATTGGTCGGGATGCCTTGCCGGCAAGGGCGACAACGGTCTGGAGATGAGCGATGACGAAGCCGATGCTGTCGTTGCAGCTCTATTCGATGCGCGGCCTCGGAGATCTCGGCACGCAGCTCGACAAGGCGGCGAGCGCCGGCTTTGGCGCCGTCGAGCCGCTCGAAGGGCATTTGCGTGACGCGAATATCCTTCAGGCCGGGCTTGTCAGGAATGGGCTGACGGCACCGTCGGCTCATGTCGGGCTGGAGGCGCTGCGCAGCGAGCGGCAGCGCTTTGTCGATGCCTGCCAGCAATGCGGCATCGGGCAGCTCTTCGTTCCGCATCCGGCACCTTCCGCGATGAAAGAAACGAAGGCGGCATGGCAGCGGATCGGCCATGAGCTGGGCGCGCTTGCGGAACAGATGAAGGAAGCGCGCATCGTGCTCGGCTATCACAACATGATGGCAGGCTTCGACCGCACCATTGGCGGCCGCTACGGCTTCGAGATCATGTTCGAGGCGGCCAAAGGCAGCCCGCTCACCTGGCAGGCGGATATTGCGTGGCTGGCGCGCGCGCAGCCGAATGCGGTCGAATGGATAAGGCGCTATGCCAATGTGCTGGTCTCGGTGCATGTGAAGGATCAGGCGCCCGAGAATGTCGATCCGGAGGAAGGCGGCTGGGCCAATGTCGGCTCCGGCGTGCTCGTCTGGCCGTCGCTGTGGCAGGCGGCTGTCGCAAGCGGGGCGCGGCTCTTCGTCGTCGAGCACGACAATCCACGGCTGCCCTTCGAATTTGCAGCGCGCAGCTATGCCTATCTCAGCCGGTTTGTGACTTAGAACACCGGCCTTTGCTTGCCGCTGATCGCTGGAAATGTGGGGGAAAGATGCGGCCGGGAACAATCGTCATCCCTGCTATGCCTTTAGATATGGCGCAGGGGGGACTTGCGGCAAGACCCTGAAGGGGGCGTAGAACGCTCAACCTGATCAACAGCATCGGGAGATGAGCATGCGTCTATTGCTATCCACATACGGATCACGGGGAGATGTGCAGCCATTGGCGGCGCTGGCGGTTGCCTTGCAGACAACAGGTGCCGAGGCGGTGGTCTGCGCGCCGCCGGATGCGGAATTTGCCGGGCTGCTTGATCCACTCGGCGTGCCGCTGGCGCCGGCCAATGCGCCCGTGCGGCAATGGGTGAGCGAGGTGATGAAGACCGCCGAGCGCAATACGCGAGAGCGCTCCGCCGATGGCATTTCGGAACGGGCGGCCGGGATATTGGCAGGGCAGTTCGAGGCGCTGTCAGCGGTTGCGGAAGGATGCGATCTCATCGTCGCGGCAGGGCTGTTTCCCGCGATGGCGGCAGCACAGCTGGTGGCCGAGCGGGCCGGCATCGGCTATTTCGGGGCAACATTCTGCCCGATCTTCCTGCCGTCGCATCATCACAAGCCGCATGAATTCAAGGGCCGGCCGCATCCGCCCGGCGTGACCGACAACCGGGTTCTCTGGGACTATGATATCGAAACGAAGAATGTGATCTTCGGCGGAGCCTATAATCGGCTGCGCGCATCGATGGGCATGGCGCCGGTGGACAATGTGCGCGATCCGGTTTTGACCTGCCGGCCGTTGCTTGCGGCCGATCCGGTGATTGGGCCGCTGCTTGCGACGGATCTGGTCGACGCAGTGCAGACGGGCGCCTGGATGCTCGATGACGACCGGCCGCTGTCGGCGGCGCTGGAAGCCTTTCTCGATGCTGGCGAGCCGCCCGTCTATGTCGGTTTCGGCAGCATGCCGATGCATGCGCTGAAGGATGCTGCGGGCGTGATCCTTGCGGCGATCCGCGCTCAGGGGCGGCGTGCGGTGCTGTCACGCGGCTGGGCCGGGCTGGTGCCTGATGAGGGCGCAAGCGATTGCTTCGTCATCGACGAGGCCAATCATCAGGCGCTCTTTCCGCGGGTTGCGGCAATCGTCCATCATGGCGGAGCAGGGACAACGGCAGCGGCAAGCCGGGCGGGCGTGCCGCAGGTGATCGTGGCGCAGATTGCCGACCAGCCCTATTGGGCTGGCCGCGTTGCAGCACTCGGCATCGGCGTGGCGCATGAGGGAACGATACCGACACCTGAGACCTTCTCCGTCGCGCTTTCGGCGGCGCTGCAGCCTGATATGTGTAAGCGCGCTGCGGCCGTCGCTCTCACGATCCGAACCGACGGAGCGATGGTGGCGGCAAGGCTGCTGCTTGCATCGGCCAGCAGATAAGCGGCAGGAAACACGGTCAATCGCGCGGCAGCCTGCCGAGCAGCAACTGGTTTCCCGTGCGGTTGCCGCAACCGATGCATTTCAGGCGAGGGCCGATCCTCGCCAGCGATATGTCCTTGCCATAGCGGTAGGCGAGCATGCGCCGGTCGATCCTCGTCTCGTGCTGGCAGGCCGGGCAGCGGGCGTGGAGGACATACCATTGCGGCAGGGTGGCGAGCGTCTCCCTGTCGGTTGCGACCTCCTCATGGCTGGCGACGAGATCGATGCTGCGGCGGTGTTTCATGTCCGCTCAAGGGAGGACCTGTCGAAGGTCGGCCGCCAGCCGCGGGTCATGCCCCGGCTCATGGCGCCTTCGGCAAGCGCAAGCTGTTCGCGCAGGTGGCGGCAGTCCTGCAGAAGCGTGGCGATGGCGGCCTTGGCATCCTCGTCGTGCCAGGAGAGCACAGCCTCGACCTCCCAGCTCAAATCTTCGTTTCCGATCACATCACCATCGGTTTTTGGGGCCAATTGCGGACGCATGTTCTCATTCTCCTTGCAGAGCATTTCAGTTCAGGATTGTCGGGATGGCGACCGCAGCGCCAAGAATGTTCTTATTATGTTCTCATTCTGACGGGAGTCAAGGGCTGTGGTCAGGCTGAGCGCGGAGAGGAGAATTGGATCGGGCGCCGTTTGCGGACATCACGTGATTGGGGCAAGATACACCCATCGAAACAGGCAGGGATGAAACGGTGCGTTGATGCTGATCGGCTCATGTCATTGCGGCAAGGCGAGCTGGACGCTGGAAGGCGATCCTGGCTCGATTACGGCGTGCAACTGCACGCTCTGCCGGCGCTATGGAGCGCTGTGGGCCTATGATTACGAGGGCGAGCGGATCAGCATGAATGGCGAGACCGGCTCCTATACGCGGACCGGCCGGGAGACGTCGTCCCTGGAAATATTGTTCTGCCCGACTTGCGCCTGCGTGCTCAGCTGGCGCGGCTTGAGGCTCAACAGAGATGGGCGCCGGCGCATGGCGGTCAATTTGCGCCTGGCGCCGCCGGATCTCGTTTCCGATCTGCCGATCGATCATTTCGACGGGCTGGATACGTTTGACGACCTTCCGTCCAAAGGGCGGTGCGTGCGTGATCTCTGGTTCTGACGGCCAGGCATGTTTCGGGCTGTCGATGACAGCGCGCTGGAGCATTTCCGCTTTTTCAAAGAACCGCCGCACGCCTTGCTGGAATTGCGCTAAACCAGTCCGTGGCCTCCGATAAAGATCGCAGCGCACAGGATTAAAATCGCCGCGACCGCATGGACCCAGGAAAACCCATGTTCTCCATGCGTTGGAGCCTCTGAACCATAGCCGAGACTACGATGGTCTTCTTCGAAGTTTGACATCAAATCGCGCATTTCATGCCCCCCCAGCATCTGGCCCAAACATCGGTCAGGCCCAGAGGTACAACATGCGCTCGTTCTGATGATTTGGGCAGATCGCCAAAGGTTCAATCACCTTCCGGCGGATGCGCCATACCCAGCGAAAACAGCCGGTGAAACCAGCCGTTTGCAGATGCGAGGGGCGCTCGTCCCTCGTCCCTTCCGGCCGGCATCCGATCACGTAATGAAGTAAACCGCTACCTTTGATTGATTCGATCGACGGCCAAACAGCTCAGTGCCGCCGCGACGGCGCCTTCGCGTGGCAAGCCCCGAACAATTAAACCGCGATGCCGCTGCCACCGGGGATGCGGAAGCAGGTTGGTCGATGATGCGGGCTCGTGAGGACCAATGCGCTGCTGGCGGAGCGGCAAGTATAATTCTTTCGATGTTACCCGTTTTATCCGTTCGACCTATTTTTCCACCTTTTTGCTATGTGGGTGACAATAGTAAATCGGCTAACTTTGCGATAACAGAAAAAATAAGGAAGTTATTATGTGCCAGTGAGCGCAGAATAAATCCGAAGTTTTGGCTTTATTCAAGCTGATTCCGAAGGGGCCCATGAGGATTTACTGCTTTATCATTGCGCTTCAGCTCGGCCTGCTGATGTGGGTTGGAGCCTACTATAGCGCCCAGGGACTTTATCTCACGTTGAATGCTTCGCACTCCCGGACTATTTCTCTTGCTTCAACTGACATCACGGCGATCTCCGGAAACGCCCGATGACAACAACCGCCACCGGCCGCGATGGCCTTGATAGCTTCCACAACAACCAAGAAACCTGAAAACACACCACTGTGAGACCGCTGCATTCCCTCCTGATCGTTTATCTTGGCCCGCCGCTGATGGCAGCTGCGCTTCTTCTGTTCACGGTATCGTGGTTCAGCGACCAGCCCTCCGACACACAGCCGGATGCAGCAAGCGCCGTGCGAAAAGGCGGCAGGCTCGGCGGTCAGAGCGAGATGTTTCGGTGATCGGGAGGGTGCTACGCCACTATCGTCAGCGAGAAAAATGAGAAGGGCCGCCAAGTGGGGCCCGGAGACCCTTCTCCAGCTGGTAGGTGCAGCATCCAGCGGGGGCAAAATACAAGCAGCGGCTGTTTTCGATAGTGACCGCGGTCACAGCGTGGCAATATTTTCTAGCGGAAGCTGAACTAACCTGCTTCGCGTGCATTGAGGACGCCGTCTCGCCCCGGATACCGGTCGACGAAAATATGGTTCTACACCTGCGTATGATAGAGAAAATCGTCTCCTGATCTATCTTCCTTCCGGCAGGCGCGGACTTTCATAACCACAGGAGAACCAGATGTCGGGATGTAAGCATGTTGCAGCCGTTCGATCCGTGGAGCCCGGGACGCTGGGCTGCGAGGAATGCCTGGAGGACGGGCAGGAATGGGTCCATCTTCGGCTTTGCCGGGAATGCGGCCATGTCGGGTGCTGCGACCAGTCCATCGGAAAGCATGCGACGGCGCATTTCCATGCCACGGGACATCCCATCATCGAAGGGTACGATCCGCCCGAGGGCTGGGGCTGGTGCTATCTCGACGAGACGATGGTAGAACTGCCGGATCAGACGCCGCAGCGCGGCCCGATCCCGCGCTACTATTATTGAGCGTGCCGACATGAGCTCCGACAGCCTCGAAACCCGCCGTCACCAGATGTTTCCGGTGCTGAGTGCCGCACAAGTTCAAATGGCGACACGCTTTGCCAGCACTGGCCCGCATACCTTTGCCCCCGGCGAGATCGTGTCCCAGATCGGTGACAGGCATTCGCCCGCATGGCTGATCCTCTCCGGCCGCCTCGATGTCTTCAGGCACGACGGGCTGTCGATGCCGGAAGCGCTGATCACGAGCCATGGCACAGGGCAATTTTCGGGAGAGGTCAGTCAGCTCTCCGGACGGCCCGTGCTTGCAGGCGGACGTGCCGGGCCGGAAGGATGTGTGGCGCTGGCATTCGATGCGGCGCATCTGAAGGCTCTCATCATAGGATCGGCCGATATCGGTGAGATCATCATGCGCGCCTATATCCTGCGGCGTGTGGAACTGATCAATTTCGGCGGCGCCGGTTCGGTTCTGATCGGCAATCCCGGAGAGCCCAATCTGGTTCGCCTGCAGGGCTTTCTGACCCGAAGCGGCTACCCTCATGTCGTCCTCGATGCGGCGTCGAACCACGAAGGTCGGGGTCTGGTGGAGAGGCTTGGGATACTGGCGAGCGAATTGCCGCTCATGGTCTGCCCCAACGGCACGGTACTCAAACATCCGACAGACGCTGAAGCTGCCTGCTGCCTCGGCATCACGCCGGAGCTCGATCCGGCAATCGTCTACGATGTGGCGATCGTCGGAGCAGGTCCATCGGGTCTGGCTGCTGCGGTCTACGCGGCATCGGAAGGGCTCAGCGTCATCGTCGTCGATGCACGATCGATCGGCGGGCAGGCCGGCAGTTCCTCCCGTATCGAGAACTATCTCGGCTTTCCGACCGGAATTTCAGGTCAGGCGCTCGCGGGCCGCGCCTTCAATCAGGCGCTCAAATTCGGAGCTGAGATCGCCTTGCCGCTCGATGTCGACGAGCTCGTTCCGGCCCCGGCCGGCAAACGCAGAACCGACCCCATGGTATTGCGGATTGGCGGAGACAGGACGGTCAAGGCGCGAACCGTGGTCATTGCGTCAGGTGCGCGATACCGCAGGCCCGATATTCCCGACATAGCGCGCTTCGAGGGCGCCGGCATTTCCTATTGGGCATCCGCAATCGAAGCGAAACTGTGCGAAAACGACGATATTGCGCTCGTTGGCGGCGGCAATTCGGCCGGCCAGGCGATCGCATTCCTGGCGCCGCGGGTTCGGCGTCTCCACCTGGTGATCCGCCGAAGCCTGACCGAAACCATGTCCACTTATCTGATCGATCGCATAGCGGCGCTGCCAAACGTGGAGATGCATCTCGGATGCGAGCTGACAGCACTGTCGGAAGATCTGCATGGTCGCCTGGCGGCAACCATCACGGATATCAGGGCGCAGTCCGGGATGAGCTACAATCTTCGCCGCGTCTTCATGTTCATCGGCGCCGACCCGAATACGGACTGGATCAAGTGCCGTATCAAGACGGATGACAGGGGCTTCATCAGGACAGGTACGACCTTCAGCCCCGATGTCGAAGAGGAGCTGGGAAGGCGCTCCCTGCAACTGGAAACCAGTCTGCCGAACGTCTTTGCGATCGGTGATGTCCGGGCCGGGTCGACGAAGCGGGTTGCGGCTGCTGTCGGCGAGGGGGCTGCCGTCGTCAGCGATATTCACGCGGCGCTCAGGCAATCTGCACTTATGAAATAGGCTTCGCTTGCACCAAGCTCCAGAAGTTCTCGGCAACATCGCTCATGCGCTGGCGCGGGCGGATCAGCACGATCTTCACATCGACGGCCCAATCCGCCGAGCCGGCCGGAGCCAGCCTTCCTGACGGTCCCATCTCGTCAGCTGCAAGGCTTTCGGGAATCCAGGCGATGCCCTTGCCTTCGATGGCGAGAGCCTTGAGCGCCATGGCCAGATGCGAGGTGAAGACGGGCGTCAGACCAAGCTGATGGCTGCGGGCTGCGAGCGCCGATGAGAGGATGCGGCCCATGCCGGACGTTTCCTCGAAGGCGAGGTGCGGGAGCGGGCGATCCCTGCCTTTGGAGAGGATGTGGAGGGGCTTGCCGTTTCCATCCCGGCCGCTGACGGGGATGAGGCGGTCGGTGGCGAGTTCCATATGCCGATAGGCGTTTCTGTCGAGGCGGATGCGGCTGTTTTCGTGGTCATGGCAGAGCAGGAATTGCGCGCGGCCCTCGGCCATGATGCGCTCGCACTCGTTCATATTATCCGAGAGAAGGCGGATCGGCATGGTCGATGCCGCGTGGCCGAGCGCCTGTATCCAGCCCGGGAAGAAGATGAATGACAGTGCGTGGGTGGCGGCGAAGGTCACGGTCGAGGTCGCAGCCCGCATCTGTTCGATTTCGCTGATGGCGCGCTCCAGACGGGCGGTGACATCGTCGGCCGCTGCCAGCATGGCTTCGCCCGCAGGGGTCAGCTTCAGGCGGTGCGTGGAGCGATCGACGAGTTCGGCGCCGCACCAGTCCTCCAGCGATTTGATGCGGCGGCCGAAAGCGGGCTGCGTGATATGGCGCTTTTCGGCGGCGCGCGAAAAGTTCAGGTTTTGCGCGAGTGCCTTGAGGTCGGCAAGCCAGGCCGTTTCCACTGATGTCGATCCGTTTTTGGTGATGCTTTTATGGCATCAAAGAAATGGCATCCCGTCGATTATTTCAAGCAATTTTGAGATTCTCTATGCCGTATCGGCATTGAAAGAGCCCGGATCAGCATTGGACGACAGGGCGCCTGTCTCCTAGAACATCAGCATCTGAAGAATGGAGACTGCCATGCGCATCATCGATGTCTGCGAAGTGACGAAGCCGATCGCTTCGCCGATCCGCAACGCCTATATCGATTTCAGCAAGATGACGGCGAGCCTTGTGGCCGTCGTCACCGATGTCGTCAGAGACGGGCGGCGCGTGGTCGGCTACGGCTTCAATTCCAATGGGCGATACGGGCAGGGTGGACTGATCCGCGAGCGCTTCCGGGACCGTATCCTGGAAGCTGCACCCGACAGTCTCGTCAACGATGCCGGCACCAATCTCGATCCGCACCGGATCTGGGCGGCGATGATGAAGAACGAGAAGCCCGGCGGGCATGGCGAGCGCTCGGTTGCAGTCGGCACGATCGACATGGCGGTGTGGGATGCCGTTGCCAAGATCGAGGGCAAGCCGCTCTTCCGGTTGCTGGCGGATATGAAGGACCGGCAAGCCGATCCCAGGGTCTTCGTCTATGCCGCCGGCGGATATTACTATCCCGGCAAGGACAACAGCGCCTTGCGCAGGGAGATGCGCGACTATCTCGACCGCGGCTACACCGTGGTCAAGATGAAGATCGGCGGTGCTTCGATCGAGGAAGACCGCGGCCGCATCGAATCCGTTCTCGAAGAGATCGGCTCGCAGGCGCAGCTTGCCGTCGATGCGAACGGCCGCTTCGATCTTGAGACCGGCATCGCCTATGCCAAGATGCTGCGCGACTATGCGCTCTTCTGGTACGAGGAAATCGGCGACCCGCTCGATTATGCGCTGCAGGCGGCCGTCTCCGAATTCTACGATGCGCCGATGGCAACCGGCGAGAACCTGTTCTCGCATCAGGACGCCCGCAACCTGCTGCGCTATGGCGGCATGCGTGCGGATCGCGATTACCTGCAGTTCGATTGCGCGCTGTCCTACGGGCTTGTCGAATATCTGCGCACACTCGACGTGCTGCGCCAATTCGGCTGGTCGCCCTCGCGCTGCATTCCGCATGGCGGCCACCAGATGTCGCTCAATATCGCGGCTGGTCTCGGCCTTGGCGGCAATGAGAGCTATCCCGATCTCTTCCAGCCCTATGGTGGATTCCCCGATGGCGTCCAGGTGATCGACGGCCACATCACCATGCCGGAGCTGCCCGGCATCGGCTTCGAGGGCAAGTCAGACCTCATCAAGGTCATGCGGGAACTGGCGGAGTAAAAGGCCGGCGATTGCCTGACAAGGCTAAGCTTCAGGCATCGGAATCTTTGCAGCATCCAGATAAGTGCAGAACATGAGCGTCAGTTGCGTCCGCAATCCGCCGTCGATGAGCAGTTCCGACATATCCCGCTCGAAGACGTTGCGGACGGTGCCGCAGAGCACGTTCAGCATCATCACGTTGACCGTAGAGAGATTGGCGAATTTCGCATCCGGGGCGGTTGCGAACATGGCTTGGCTCGCCGTTTCGATGCGCTGCGACATGGCCTCGACGATCTCGGCGACGTCCACTTCGGCGGCGGCGCGGTAGAGGGCGATCGTGACGTCGCGGCGCTCGATCTTGACCTCGATATAGGTGCTGACGAGCGCATCGGCCATCTCGGCATACTGAGCGCCGCGATGGGCGAGGCAGGCCGCTTCCACGCGTTCTGCCAGCATCGTCAGGTAGCGCTCGTTGACGGCGTGGAACAGGGCCTGCTTGTTCGGGAAATACTGATAGAGGGAGCCGACGGAGACACCGGCTCTTTCCGCGACACGGGTGGTCGTCAGATCACCCGGCCCGTCGGATATCAAAACCTGAATCGTCGCTTCGAAAATTGCCTCGACAGTGTTCACCGACCGCGCCTGACGCGGTGATTTGCGGGCATTTGCAGCTGATGTCTGGGCGGAAACCATATGCGAATTCAAAACCTGAGGAATCCTTCTTATTTTCAGCCTGCTCGCAACGAACGGGATTTTCAAGGGTCTTCAGATGACAGACAGCTCCAGCCGCATCGCGCTCGTGACCGGCGCGAACAAGGGTATCGGATATGAAATCGCCAGACAGCTCGCCCAAGCCGGCGTGACTGTTCTGCTCGGCGCGCGTGACGCGGAGCGCGGGCGATCGGCGGCAGACGAACTGGCTTCGCAGGGACTTAATGTGTCGTTCATCCGGATCGATGTCTGCGACACCGGGAGCATCGCTGCCGCCGCTGCCGAGATCGATGCCGGGCATGGCCGCCTCGATATTCTCGTCAACAATGCCGGAATTGCCGACTATACCGACGGCGCCCCCGGCAAGGCCTCGCTCGATGCCGTGCGCAGGGAAGTTGAGACCAATTTCATCGGGGCACTCGCGGTTACGCAGGCGATGCTGCCGCTCTTGCGCAAGGTCGGGGCCGGGCGCATCGTCAACATGACCAGCAGCCTCGGCTCCCTGACGCTGAACGGCGATCCGAGCTGGCCGTTCTATGGCGTGCGCCTCATCGGCTACAATGCGTCGAAGGCGGCGCTGAACATGCTGACGGTCCAGCTCAATGCGGAGCTCGGCGATACCGGGATCACCGCCGTATCGGCTTGCCCC
>NZ_AJWE01000059.1:0-36678 GCF_000281145.1 Rhizobium sp. CF142
TGGCGGCCTTGCGGGCCGCCACGACACTATTTCTGCTTTGCGGCTTTTTCCGCAAGCTGCTTGCGATATTCAGGCACAGGCAGACCGCCGACACCCCAGTTTTCCATCTCGACTTCATCGATGACGACGAAGGTGGAGTCATGCGGCTTGCCCATGATGTCGAAGAGCAGATCGCTGACACCCTTGATCAAGGCGGCCTTCTGCTCCGGCGTCGTGCTGGTCGCACCCGGAGCCGTGCCTTCACGCGTCACTTTGATATTCACATAAGGCATTGTCGTTCTCCTTGAAGGACGGGCGCCGTCCAGCGCCCAGTCCGTTTCCTTCCTACCAGCGACCGGCGTGCTGGCCGCCATCGACATTCAGCGTCTCGCCGGTGACGAAACCGGCACGCTCGAGATAGAGCACGGCGTCGACGACTTCGCTCACCTCACCCAGGCGGCCGACCGGATGCAGAGCGCTGAGGAAGGCGTGCGTTTCCGGCGCATGCATCGGCGTCCTGATGATGCCAGGCGCCACCGCATTCACGCGAATACCGCTCTTGGCATACTCGATGGCAAGCCCGCGGGTGACGGCGTCGAGACCGCCCTTGGTCAGCGTCGCAAGGCCCGTGGGAACGTCAGCGATCGGCTGATCCACAAGGGCCGTCGTGATCTGGACGATGTGACCATGGCCCTGCTTCAGCATCTGGGCAATGGCAAACTGCGTGACGTGGAAGAAGCCGGCAACGTTGACATTAATGACGTTGTTGAAGTCTTCAACCGTGTAATCGGTAAACGGCTTGCCGATGAAGATACCGGCATTGTTGATCAGCGTATCGACACGGCCGAAACGCTCGATGGCCGTCTTGACCACCTGTTCGGCCACGCCACGCTCGCCGATGCTGCCGGGTACTGCGACAATGCCTGCATCGGACGAAGGCTGGATGTTACGGGAATTGGCAATGACGACATAGCCTTCCTTGCGATAGGCTTCGACGATGCCTGCACCGATACCCTGCGAGGCACCGGTAACGATTGCGACTTTCTGTTCATTGCTCATGACATGTCTCCTTGGAAGATGGCGCTTTGCGCCATGTTTGAGAGGTGATCAGGCCGTCAGGTCGACGGCGAGTGGCTTGCCTTTTTCGAAGAGTTTCAGGCGATCTCTCAGGTTGAAGACCGAGAACGTATGCGCGAGCTGGTCCTGAGTTTCGCGGAAGTGCACCCAGCCTTCGTTATGCGCGGATACGAGGAGGGCGTTCGGGAAGGCGTGCGCCGCCTCCAGAGCGTCTTCGCTGCCCATCGTCACATGGAAGCGGCCACGGGGCTCGGCAGCGCCCGTAAACAACAGCACGACTTTGGGAGAAAAGAGCCGCGCAACCTCGGCCGTGCCCTCATACCAGACCGTGTCACCGGTCACGTAGAGAAGGTCGCCCGGTTTTTCGCGGCCGAGAGCGAAGCCGACTACATCGCCGGAAATCGGCTCGATACCGACAGGGCCGTGGCGGGCGGGTGTTGCCGTGACCAGCAGCTTCTCGCCGCCGGCGCCTTCCAGTGTGACGGTTTCGAAGGGTGCAAGGCCCAGCGCATTGCCGCCCAGCCGTTCCGCTCCAGCCTTCGTCGTGAAGGTGGTGCCGACCTCAGGGAGCATTGCCCGGCCGGCATTGTCGAGATTGTCGAAGTGCTGGTCGTGGCTCAAAAGAACCGCATCCAGGCGACCGACCTCTTCGACCGACAAGGCAGGGCCGGAGGTCTTTTCGAAACGGACCGGCGTTTCCTTGTAGAGGCCCGGCGGGTCGAAGGTCGGATCGGTTAGAAGCCGGAGCGTGCCGTATTCGATCAGCACGGTTGGCCCGCCGATAAGCGTGAGATTAAGATTGGAAGGGGTCATGTCGGCAACCTTTCTGTTTCGAGGTCGCCTCCTATTTAGTCCCGTTCCCTTCTGCGAAAAATTCGCTATTCTTTGCCAATGGCTGATAAAAAACGCACAGAGCCCGATTGGCAGGACATCCGGGTCTTCCTCGCATTGGGGCGACATGGCAGTCTGTCAGCGGCGGCCCGCACATTGCGCGTCAACCACGCAACGATTGCCCGCCGGCTTCATTCACTAGAGGAAACGCTCGGCGAAAAACTGGTCGAGCGCCGCCCCGACGGATATGTGCTCACACCCGCCGGAACCCGCGCACTCACCGCAGCAAGCGATATGGAAGCCTCCGTCCAGACGCTCGGACGGGGCTGGAAGGATAACACGCCGAAAGGCCTGGTGCGCATCAACGCTTCGCCCGCACTCTCGCAGGGCTTCCTGATCCCCCGTCTGGCGGAAATCACCAAACACTATCCGGGCCTCGACATCGACCTTGCGACTGACCTGCGCACCATAAGCCTTGAACGCCACGAGGCCGACATCGCCATACGCCTGGCAAAACCGCAGGACGGCGATCTCATTGCCAAGCAGCTCGCGACGATCGGATACGGATTTTACGGAACGCAGGAGGTTTGCCGGCAAGTCGAAAACGGCGCGGAACCTGTCTTTGTGGGATTTGACGAGGTGAACGGCTATGTGCCCGAGGCGATCTGGCTGGCCCGCCACTTCTCGCACGCGCGTGTGTCCTTCCGCGCCAACAATCAGGTTTCCCAGGCGATGGCTGCCAAGTCAGGAGCAGGTCTGGCACTCCTGCCGCATTACATCGGTCGCACGGAAAAAAACCTCTATACCTGCTCGCTCGAGCTCGTCCCACCGCCGCGGGAAGCCTGGCTTCTCACCCGACGCCAGCAGCGCAAGGATCTGCCGATCCGGACCGTCGCCGAATACATCACCAAGATGTTCGCGACGGAACGAGCTTTATTCGAGGAATGAGCCTCGACATCCCGAAGCCGGGCTTCCTCAGAAGGACAGATCGAGCACGCGTCCTTCGAACAGACGGTCGCGTGAACCCTCCAGGTGAGCGCGCATCAGGTCACGGGCATTCTCCGCCCTGCCCTCGGCGATCGCCTTGTAGATTTCGTTATGCTCCTGGTACACCTGCTCCAGGCCCGGCCGCGGGCCGAGCAGCGAAAGCCCGTGCAGATGCATGCCGACGGCGATATGCGCTTTCAGCGCATCCATGGAAGCGGTGTAATAGTGATTGTTGGCCGCCTCGGTGACGGCACGGTGGAAGACGAAGTCGGCATCCACCCGGTGTAGCTGATGACTTGTCGCTTCACGCAGATCCGCAAGGGCTGCGGCAATCTTCTGGATCGCGGCATCGTCGCGGCGCTTGGCGGCAAAATAGGCGGCAGCCGGCTCGATCGTCAGGCGGAATTCGTAGCAGCGCTGGATATCGGCGATCGTCTTGACCGGCGAATAGGCAAGCTGCGCCGTCGGCGAGCCATGCGCGCTGACGAAGGTGCCGGCCCCCTGCCTTGCATAGACAATCCCCTGCTCTCTGAGACGCGCCAGCGCATCGCGCACGATGGGGCGCGAGACGCCCAGCAGTGAGGCAAGTTCATGTTCGCCCGGAAGGCGTGAATCCGGCGGATAGTTGCCGGCGCGGATACGCTCCATCAGCTGATCGAAGACACGGTCGACCAGCTTCACGGCCCTGCCTGGCCGGGCTGCTGGCGCCGCTTCCGGATTCACCGATCCGCCATTCGCTTCATCCACTCTCATTCTCCCTGCTGGCATTCGCTCAAGCCGCCTGATTCCGAACGATCAGTCTTAGCAAACTATCGGAATTGCCGAAGCCCCCCGACTTGACGGCACACCGGAATTGCCGCCCGTTGACGCCGGTCACGTCGAACCACGGAATACCGGCCTCGATTTCCCCCTTAGGCAACAGGACCGAAACGCCCAGTTCGCGAAAAACGGCAAGCGCAGTATCGCCGCCGCCCACCATGATCATGTCCGGGTTCGTATCATCTATGACCGATTTCACGCCCTGCGCAAAGCGAGTGGCAACGAGTGCGGCATCGCTGTTCATCTCGCCCGTGCAGCGCATCAGCACCGGCAGCGCTAGGCCCTCGCCGCTTTCGACCACGCCCATCGGCGCATCCACGACGACACGCAGCGCACCGGAAGCTTCCAGACGATCCATCTGCCCGGAAGTGATCGGATCCCGTGAGCCGAAGGCAAAGAGTGTTTTTCGCGTCGCAAGAAATTCCGGCATCAGCCGCGCAGTTCCGCCGAGCCGGCGCGCCAGGGCGGAACCCAGACCACGGGCACCGACGGCAAGGGTGGAAAGCCAGTCGTTCTCCGTGACGACAATATCGAGATCGGCATCGTCTTCGGCATCGGCAACCATCACGTCGCGGCCAGACCCTGCGAAGAGGCCGGCTATCGGCAAGGGATGCTCCACACCGCGCCCGACCACGCAGCCACGATATGTGATCCGCTCCTGATCGGGAATGGCGGGCGCCATGAGGATTGTCTTGAGATCAAGCACATCGGCGAGCGCAATGCTTTCGGCTGCGACATTGCCCTTCAGTCGGGAGTCGATCTTCTTCATGAAGATGGCCGACCCGGCGGCGCGCAGGGTCTCGGCAACGGCCCGCACTCGTGCGGCCGCATCCGCTTCCGGCAACCCGCGCGAAGCAGTATTGACGACAACGACTTCGGCGCCAGTTTCCAGCGCCTTGCCGGCCGCTTCGACATCGATCGCCACGGCGACTGACAGCCCGGCCTCCACGAAGGGAGTGCCCGTATCGAGCGAGCCAGTCAGGTCGTCAGCAATGATGGCGACTTTCAGCGTCATGAAGTCTGCCCCGGATTGACGGCATGGCAGGCAACGAGATGGCCGGGCTTTGCTTCCTTCCATTCCGGAATGACCTTGCTGCAAACCTCCATGGCGATCGGGCAGCGCGTATGGAAACGACAGCCTGTCGGCGGATTCAGCGGGCTTGGCACATCACCCTGCAGGATCTGACGCTTGCGCGTGCGCTCAAGCTGCGGATCGGTCTCCGGCACGGCCGACAGCAGCGCCTTCGTATAGGGATGCAGCGGATTGTCGAAAAGCTCTTCGCGCGTTGCAAGCTCGGCCAGACGACCGAGATACATGACGCCGACGCGCGTACTGATATGGCGCACGACGGCCAGGTCATGGGCGATGAAGAGATAGGTCAGGCCGTATTTTTCCTGCAGGTCGAGCAGCAGATTGATGATCTGCGCCTGGATCGAAACGTCAAGCGCCGAGATCGCCTCGTCGCAGACGATGAACTTCGGCTGGCAGGCAAGCGCGCGGGCAATGACCACGCGTTGGCGCTGACCGCCCGAGAGCTCATGCGGATAGCGCTGGGCAAAACGTGTCGGCAGGCCGACATCGGTGAGCAGTGCCGCGACCTTGTCCTTCAGCTCGGCCTTGGTGGCAAGCTTGTGGAAGAGGATCGGCTCGCCGATCGCCTCGCCGACCGTCATGCGCGGGTTCAGCGTCGAATAGGGATCCTGGAAGACGATCTGCAGGTCGCGGCGGAAGGGCCGCATCTGCTTTTCATCGAGCGTCGCAAGATCCTGGCCCTTGTAGACCACCTTGCCGCTGGTCGCCTTGTAGAGATTGAGGATGGTGAAGCCGGTCGTCGACTTGCCGCAGCCGGATTCGCCGACGAGGCTCAGCGTCTCGCCTTCCATGATCTCGAGATTGACATTGTCGAGCGCATAGACGGTCGCCGAGCGCTCGCCGAAAGCACCGAGCTTGACGTGGAAATGCTTGACGAGGTTTTCGACTTTCAGCAGCGGTTGAGCACCCATCACGCAGCCTCCTGCATTCTCTGGACGACGAAACAGGCAGCGCGATGCGCGCTGTTACCGGAAATCGGCTCGAGCCGCGGCACACGCTCATGACAGACGGCTTCGGCCAGCGGGCAGCGTGGCGCAAAGGGGCAGCCTTTCGGCCGGCGGCCGGGCTCCGGCGGCGTGCCGCCGATCGAGGACAGGCGACTTGCTGGCGCGTCCGAAAGCTTCGGGATCGAGGACAAGAGGCCACGCGTATAGGGATGGCTGGGACGAGCATAAAGCTCGTCCACAGGCGCATCTTCCACGACCGTGCCGGCATAAAGCACGGCGACGCGATCGACGAGACCCGCAATCAGCGCGAGGTCGTGGGTGATCCAGACGACGGACATGCCGAGCTTGGCGCGCAGATCCTTCACCAGATCGACGATCTGCGCCTGGATCGTCACGTCGAGCGCGGTGGTCGGCTCGTCAGCGATCAGAAGCTTCGGATTGCACGCAAGGCCGATCGCGATCATCACGCGCTGGCGCATGCCGCCGGAAAGCTCATGCGGATAGGCCATCAGCCGCTCTTCCGGCCCGGGAATGCCGACAAGGCGCAGAAGCTCGACGGCACGCGCACGGGCATCCGCCTTCGAAATCTTGCGATGATAGATCAGCGGCTCGCAGATCTGGTCGCCGATGCGCATCACCGGATTGAGCGAGGTCATCGGATCTTGGAAGACGAAGCCGACATCGCCGCCGCGCACCTTGCGCAACTCGCCGTTCGACATCTTCTGCAGGTCGCGGCCGTCGAACGTCGCCGAACCCTTCGTGACCTTGATCTTGTTCGGCAGGAGCCGCATCAGGCTCAGCATCGTCAGGCTCTTGCCGCAGCCGGATTCACCGACGACGCCAAGCGTCTCGCCCTTGTTGACGTAGAGATCGATGCCATCGACGACGACGGCGGGGCCGCGGCGCGTATCGATCTCGATGGTGAGATCCTTCACGTCCAGCAGGCGTTCATTGGTGGTTGCGTTCATCATTTGCTGCCCCGCGGATTGAGTGCGTCGTTGAGGCCATCGCCAAGGAAGCTGAAGGCTACCGAAGCAAGGCCGAGCACGGCCGCCGGAGCGGCGAGGAGATGCGGATAATGCTGCCAGACGCGCAGGCCGTCCGAGATCATGTTGCCCCAGCTGGGGGTTGGCGGATTGACGCCGACACCGAGGAAACTGAAGGCGCTTTCCAGCACCATGGCAGTGCCGAGGCCGGCGCTGACGGAAACGATCAGCGGACCAAGCGCATTCGGCACGATATAGCGCAGAATGACGATCCAGTTGGAAAGGCCTAGCGCCTGTGCCGCCATGACGTAAGGACGATTGCGGATCGACAGAACCTGGGCGCGGACGAGGCGCGCATAAGGCGGCCAGGAGATCAGCGCCATCGAGCCGAAGACCAGCAGGAAATCCACCCAGACGGTCTGACGATAGAAGGGATTGAGGGTCGCGAGATACTGCGCCTCCATCCATTTGGTAATCGGCGTCTTCAACGATGCATTGATGACGACGACCAGGAGCAAGTTCGGCACCGACATTGTCACATCGGTCAGCCACATGATGGCCCGGTCGTAGGGATTGCCGAAGAAGCCGGCAATGGCGCCGAGCAGAAGCCCGATCAGCACCGCGATGAAGGTGACGATGACGGCGACGAGAAAGGCCGTGCGCGTACCGAACACAATACGGCTGAAGACGTCGCGACCAAGATCGTCAGTACCGAAGAAATGGGCCAGCGACGGCGGCGCATTTCGCGAGGCGAGATCCTGGCTGAGATAGTCATAGGGCGTCAGCGCGGGGCCGAAGATCGCCGTGAAGGCGAGTATCACAATCACGATCAGGCCGAAGATCGCAAGTTTGTTGCGCTTCAGGCGATGCCAGGCATCGCGCCACAGGTTGACCGGCGGCTCCTCGGCCGTGTCGATCGTCGAAAGAGGAATAGCGGACATGATCAGCGGCTCCTTCTGGAATCATTGGCGCGCGGATCGAGCAGCGGGTAGAGCACATCGACCAGCAGGTTCGACACCATGACCAGGAAGGATCCGATCAGGGTGATCGCGAGAATAACGGGATAATCGGAATTGGTGAGCGCCTGCACGGTCAATCGGCCGAGACCCGGCAGGCCGAAGACGAGCTCGACGAAGATGGCGCCGTTGACGATGGTGATCATGATGAGGCCAAGCTGCGTCACAACGGGCGTCAGCACCGGACGCAGGATATGCTTCAGCGCCACCACGATTTCCGGCACGCCCTTGGCACGCGCGGTGCGAACGAAATCCTCCGACAGTACCTCGATGACGGCGGCGCGCGTCTGGCGCACGATCAGCGCGATCGGCTGGAAGGAGAGCACGATGAGTGGCAGAAGGATGCGCACGTCGAAGACGCCGCCCCAGCCATAGGGCACCTTGATCATCGGCAGCAGCACGATCAGCGCCACCATCAGCAGCGGACCTGCGACATAAGCCGGGATCGCCCAGAGGAAGAGCGCCGTACCGAGGATCGTGTAGTCGACGCGGTTGTTCTGGTTGAGAGCGGCGATCATACCGAGCGGGATCGCAACGACCGTCGTCAGGATGATGGAACAGAGCGCAAGCTGGAAAGAGACGGGAGCAGCTGCCGAAACCATTGCCCAGACGGAGCGGCCTGACGTCAGCGAATTGCCGAACTGCCCGTGCAGGAGGTTCCAGATGTAAAGACCGAACTGCTCGATGAAGGGCTTGTTGAGACCCGCACTTTCGCGGATCGCCTCGATACGCTGCGGGTTGTAGGCGACGTCACCGGGCGCGCGAAGGAAGATCAGCTTGATCGGATCGCCGGCACCATAAAAAGCCATCGCGTAGACGGCCATCATCACGACCAGGACAGACGGAATCCAGATGGCAAACCGCGTGAGCACATAGCGTAGCAAGGCCACCTCCCATTCTTGCCCGGCGCATTCCCGCGGGAGGGCCGCAGCCGCCGGTTCTTCTTGAAATATAGCGCGAAGGCCTTTCGGCCTTCGCGCCGCTGCTTTGGCCGCATCATGCGGCCCTGCTATCGGCTCAGCCGATGGAAACATCCCAGGGAGCCACGACCTGCCAGTCGAGGTTCTTTTCCATTGCCTTGACCTCCTTGGTTGCCCAGCGCGACATCGCCTGAGAGTACCACGGAAGGAAAGCCCAGTCGTCGCGGAAGGCCTTCTGGGCCTCCTGCGCGAGCTTCACGCGATCGGGATCGTCGGCAGCCTTGGTTGCGGCTTCGGCAAGCAGGCTGTCCACCTTGTCGTTCTTGTATCCGCCGAGCTTGTTCTGGGCGTTGGACGAGGTGGAGGCGATCGAACCGGCGAGATAGGAGACCGCATCGGGAACACGCGTACCGACGTCATCACGGAAGATCTGAACCGAGTTCTGGTCCGGGCCCGCATAGGCGTCCTGCTGCGGCTTCATGTCGACGGCGGTGATGCCAAGGTTCTGGCGCCACTGCTCGGCGATGAACTGAGCGGCCGCCTGGATCGCCGGGCCGGAAATGCCGACGAACAGCAGCTTCGGAAGACGCTCCGGACCGCCATAGCTCGATTCCGCCAGCAGCTTCTTGGCCGCTGCCGGATCATACGGATAGGGCTCGAAGCCGGAATTATCTGCACCCGGAACCGAGTTCAGGATCTGGTCGGCCTTCTTGTGCGGACCATCCGGATAGGACGCCTTGAACAGGCCGTCGCGATCGACGGCCATGATCAGCGCCTGGCGAACCTTGGGGTCATCCATCGGCGCGCGCGACGTGTTGAACCAGAAATGCTGGCTGGTCGGGATGAGCGGACCGGCAGAGAATTCCGGGCCGAGATCCTGGATGATCGTCGAAGTGACGAGCTCGGTGTGAGCATTGTATTCGCCGGACTTGATCAGCGAGGTCGCAGTCACGTTGTCTTCGATCGAGCTGATCTCGATGCGGGCGAGCTTCGGCTTCGGTCCGAAGAATTTCTCGTTCGGCTCGAAGGTCAGCGTGCCGGCATCGATATCAAGGGCCGTCAGCTTGAAGGGACCGGAATAGACGGCGCTGCTATCAGGCTTGTACCAATCGGCCACTTCCTCACCGTCGCTGCCGCGCGACTGGGCGGCCTTGGTGATCGGGACGATGTGATTGGCAAGGCGCATGAAGAAGATCGGATCTGCTTGCGTCAGCGTGCAGACAATCGTCGATTCATCGGGCGTTGTTACGCCGGTCAGCTCCTTGGCGGCGCCGGCAGAGATTTCCTTGTAGCCCTGCACCTTGCTCAGCACCTGGTCGACGCGCTGGTTCTTGGTACTGGGCATCGAAGAAACTTCCCAGGAGCCCTTGATATCAGCCGCGGTGATCTTGCTGCCATCGGAGAAGACTGCCTTCGGGTCGATCTTGAACGTCCAGACCTTCTTGTCTGGCGAGTCCCAGCTCATGAAGACGTAAGGCTGGATCTTGCCCTCGGCGTCGAAATACATCGGCGATGCCCACCAGAAGGAGTTCCAGCGGAAGGTTCTGCCGCCACCGCGCAGCGGCGACCAGTCCTGGTCGAAGGCTGGATTGATGGCCTTCAGGACCTGTCCGTCCTGCGCCATGACGATGCGCGCGCTCGCACCGAAGAGCGAGAAGCCGACACCGGCCGCAAGGCCGAGCTTCAGCGCTTCGCGACGGGAAATCTGCGAAAAGTTTTGGTCACTACCAATTGTCATTTGCTCCTCCATGGCAAATAGCGCGCCTTTCGAAAGACCTCCCCGAAGCTGCGCGATATGGCGCTGACATTTGCGCGATAATGTAAATCTGTCAATGAAAAATAACGAACGAAAGATTAAAAGCGAAGATATCAATTATTTAGTTTGTAAAATCAATAACTTAAAAATTAGCACGCGGAGTTTTCAAATTTGTAAGATTGACAACTGCACCACATTGAGATGAATACGACAGCGTAGGAACGTGCCGGGAAGGCCCGGTCTGACGAGGAGGATACTTTGAGCAATCACAAGATTACAGGCGTCTATAGCGCCGCCACCACCCCTCTCAATACCGATAGCAGCCCGGATCTCGGCCTTTTCACCGAACATTGCCAGCGGCTGATCGAAGAAGGCTGCCACGGCGTGGCACTGCTCGGAACGACGGGCGAAGCCAATTCCTTCTCTTCCCCCGAACGCCGCGTGATCCTCGAAGCGGCACTGAAGGCCGGCATTCCAGCCGACAAACTGCTGCCGGGCACCGGCGTCGTCGCCATTCCCGAGACGGTCGAACTGACGAAGCATGCGCTTTCGCTCGGCGTTACCAAGGTGGTCATGCTGCCACCCTTCTACTACAAGGGCGTCTCCGACGAGGGGCTGTTCGCTGCCTATGCGCAGATCCTGGAGAAGATCGGCGATACCAGGCTGCAGGTGATCCTCTATCATATCCCGCAGGTCTCAGGCGTTCCACTCTCCATTCCGCTGATCAGCCGGCTGGTCGAAGCCTTTCCGGAAACGGTCGTCGGCATCAAGGAATCTGCAGGCGATTTCAACAACATGCAGGCGATCATCGCAGCCTGCCCTGGCTTCTCGGTGCTCTGTGGTGCCGACCCACTGCTGCTGCCGCTCCTGAAGGCCGGCGGCGCCGGTTGCATTACCGCGACCTCGAACCTCGTCGCAAATTCGCTGCGCACGGTCTACGACCATGTCCACGACGAGGCAAAGAGCACCGACGTCGAGGCTGCGCAGGCACGCATCAATGCCTTCCGCACCCTGTCGAACTCCTATGTCCAGATCCCGACGATCAAGGCCATGGTCGGCCTGAAGACCGGCAATGCCGGCTGGCGGCGCACGCGCCCGCCGCTGGTGCCGCTCAATGATGCCGAATATGCGGCACTCGCCGAAGGCTACGCAAAGCTGCCGTAAAGGAGGATGCCATGCAAACGACAGGTTTGAAGCCCGAGGACATTCCGGCGTTGATGGACGGTGTCCTCAGGGCAAATACCGCCCAGACTGACCGCTTTGACGCCTATCTGCCCTCTCCCTGCATCCAGAACCATGCCGCCAATCTCGCTTTTCTGGCCGATGGCACGCTGACCTGCGTCTGGTTTGGCGGCACGATGGAAGGCATGGGCGACATCTCGATTTACATGTCGCGGCTGGCGCCCGGCACGGATTGCTGGTCCGAACCGGAGAAAATGTCTGACGATCCGGCAAAATCCGAACAGAATCCCTTGATTTTCAATGCACCGGATGGTCGGGTCTGGCTGCTTTACACCTCGCAGACATCTGGCGATCAGGATGGCGCAGTTGTCAAATGCCGGATCTCCGAAGATGGTGGCAAGAGTTTTGCGCCGCCCACCATTCTCTGCGACCTGCCCGGCACCTTCGTGCGCCAGCAGATTGTCGTAAATGGCAAAGGCGACTGGTTACTTCCCATCTTCCGCTGCATCAGCCTGCCCGGTCAGCGCTGGAGCGGCGATGCCGACACCGCAGGCGTTCTGATCTCCCACGACGGCGGAAAGAGCTGGCAGATGAAGGAGATAGAAGGCAGCCTGGGCGCCGTGCACATGAATATCGTGCCGCTTGAGGGCGATAGGATGATCGCCTTCTTCCGCGATCGTTATTCAGAGAATATTCGCGCCTCGCTGTCATTAGACCAAGGCGAGACCTGGAGTGCGCCGGAGCCGACCAATCTGCCTAACAATAACTCCTCGATCCAGGCCGTAGGGCTGACGGACCGGAGAATAGCGATGGTTTACAACCACAGCAACGCTGCGTCCTCCGATGCGCGGCGCCACTCGCTCTATGACGAAATCGAAAGCGACAAGGCGCCTGTCGCGGAAATTTCGAGCATGCCGGCCAGAAAGGCCATCTGGGGTGTCCCGCGCGCGCCGCTTAGCCTTGCGGTTTCTACCGATACAGGCGGTTATTTCGAGCGCAAGTTCGATCTCGATACCGGCGACGGTTACTGCCTGAGCAACAATTCGAAGGATATGCTCAATCGCGAGTTCTCCTATCCCTCCATCACACAGGGACCGGATGGCGCGCTGCATGTAGCCTATACCTATTACCGACGCGCCATCAAATATGTGCGTCTTCCATTGGAATCAATTGCTTAGAAGCAATCGCAAGTGCGGGGAGGCCGAATGTATGGAACACTTCGGCCTCCCCATGCACGTCCTTATTTTTACAAATACACGACAAGCGATTGGCAAGCTGGCTCAACCAGACGAGCCCATTGTCGCGCTGCAATAATAATCATTATATATCAACTGCTTAAGCAACAAAAGAAACATAGAAAATACCCTCAATTTGCCGAGAATTGATCGACAGATGAGAAAAACCCTCATTCATTCTTGCCAAAAACGATAGGACAGGATAACAAATTTACATCATTGACGGTCAAGTCCGTCACGCATCGGGGAGGACCGTATATGGTCAGTTTGGATTCACCTATTACCGTTGTCCGGCCACACCTGATCGAGTTCGGTGTCGGAACTGCGGGGAAGTTGGGCGCCTGGGCGGCCGGCAAGGGTTATTCGCGAACGCTGGTTATCTCGGATGCTTTCAATGCCGCACGCATCGATGTGCTGCAGCTGAAGGGTGAGGTTTCGGTCTTCTCTGATGTGACGCCCGAGCCGGATATTGCCAATCTCGACAAAGTGCTCGCCGCGGCAGAAGCGACACAGGCTGAGCTTATCGTCGGCTTCGGCGGCGGGAGTGCCATGGATCTTGCCAAGCTCGCTGCCGTGCTTGCCGGCTCGCAGCAGACGCTTCGCGAAGTTGTCGGCCCGAACAAGGTGCAGAGGGCGCGCAAGGCAGCGCTCGCGCAGGTGCCGACCACATCGGGCACGGGCAGCGAGGCCGGCATCCGCGCGCTCGTCACCGACCCCGAGACCAAGGCTAAACTCGCGGTCGAGAGCCTTCACATGCTCGCTGATATCGCCGTCATCGACCCGTCGCTGACCTTCTCCGTTCCCGCCAGAACCACTGCGGCAACCGGCGTCGATGCGATGGCGCATTGCGTCGAGGCCTTCACCAATCGCAAGGCGCATCCGATGATCGACATGTATGCGATCGAGGGAACGCGGCTCGTCGGCAAGTATCTTGCAAGAGCCGTGCGCGACGGCTCGGATGCCGAAGCCCGTGCCGGGCTTTCGCTGGCCTCACTCTATGGCGGCTTCTGCCTTGGCCCAGTCAATACCGCTGGCGGCCATGCACTCGCCTATCCGCTCGGCACCCGCTGGCATGTCGCCCATGGCGCGGCCAATGCACTGATCTTCCCGCATGTTCTCGCCTTCAACACGCCGGCCGTGCCGGAAAAGACGAAGGCGGTCATGGAAGCGCTTGGCTACGACACATCCGATACCGTCAAATCGGTCTTCGATGCGGCCTATGCCTTCTGCGCCGAACTCGGCATCGAAATGACGCTTTCCGGCCTCGGTGTGCCGGAAAGCGATCTCGACGCCATGGCCGACGATGCTTTCGCGATCCGCAGGCTGCTCGATAACAACCCGCGCGACTTGACGCGCACTGACATACGCTCGATCTACGAAGCAGCCTATTGAGGCAGGGCTTTCAAGAGGAATTAGACTGATGGACAGAAATGCAAAAGTCGCAGTAACCCTCGGCGACCCCGCCGGCGTAGGCCCTGAAGTGATCGTCAAGGCGCTGGCTGCACTGCCGGCCGCCGAACGGCGCGATTTCGTCATCGTTGGCAATGCCGAAGCATTGGAACGCGCTGCGCGCGCCACCGACGTCAGCCTTAATTTTGGCCCCTCCGCCTCCGAAGACGGAAACACCATCGCCGTCGATGAGGTGGCGCTTGGCGCCCCCCTCCCCGAAATCGGCAAGGTCAGCCCGGTCGCAGGCGACGCATCCGTTCGCTACATCGCCCGCGCTGTCGATCTCGCAATGTCGAAGGAAGCCGACGTCATCGTCACGGCGCCGATCAACAAGGAAGCCATGAACCTCGCCGGCCATCATTTCGATGGCCATACCGGCCTGCTGGCGCATCTGACCGGTTCCAAGAGCTCTTTTATGCTGCTCGCCTCCGAGCGGCTGAACACCATTCACGTCTCCACCCACATCTCGCTGAAGGGTGCGATCGAACGGGCCAAGACTGAGCGCGTGCTGGCAACGATCGAAGCCGGCCACAATCACTTCATGCGGCTCGGCAAGAAAGCCCGCATCGCCGTTGCCGGTCTCAACCCGCATTGCGGCGAAAACGGCCTCTTCGGAACCGAAGACACGGAATTCCTGGCACCTGCCGTCGAGCTCGCCCAGGCCAAGGGTATCGATGTGGTCGGCCCGATCTCTGCCGATACGGTCTTCGCCCGTGCCTATAATGGCGCCTTCGACCTCGTCATCGCCCAGTACCATGACCAGGGCCACATCCCGATCAAACTCGTCGCTTTTGAGACCGCCGTGAACGTCTCCCTCGGCCTGCCGATCGACCGCGTCTCGGTCGATCATGGCACCGCCTTCGACATCGCCGGAACCGGCCGCGCCAACCACGTCAATATGCTGTCAGCCATCGCATATGCGCGGCTGATGGCGAGATCGCCGCGCGGGGCCACAGCGCTGGCCTCCTAAGCAACGGGTTTTAAATTTAAGCTCTTGGCCAACAAAAAGCCCGCTTGAGAGCGGGTTTTTCCGTCGGTGATTAGGCGCTATTTCAAGATACGCACCCGGGACTGGCGACCGATCCCTCAGCCGGACAGGATACAAATTTCTATCGTGACCACCGTGCTATGATTTGGTCTGTATTTGCCAGCACCTTACGGACTGCGTTGCGCGCCATGTTCGGTCGCTGCAATCGGATGCTTTTCTCAATATTTTCGTGAAGTTTCAGCACGTATAGCAAATTGTCTTCCTCACGCGTGACATGAGTGAAGAGGTGGTTCAGCGCCGATTCGATCAATACACCGAGCGGCACCAGCAGATCGTTTCCGGAGGCGCTCAAGATCGCGATGTGAAATCGCGCATCGGCTTCTGTTCGCTGCTGGAGTGATGTCGCGTGACCCATATCATGCAGGGCCTGGCTGATCGCGTTCATTTGCTCCTCGGTTCGGCGCTCAGCAGCAAGCGCGGTCGCTTCCGGCTCGATGATATGCCTCAGTTCCTGCACGGTCCTCAGAAACGATTCGCGATCGGGTGATGCGGCATACCAGCCCAATACATCCCGATCCAACAGGTTCCAACGTTCCTTGGGCTCGACCCAACTGCCGATTTTCGGGCGGGAGGAAAGCAAGCCCTTGGCCATCAGCATCTTGATCGCTTCGCGCACCGCCGACCGGCTGACTTCAAAGACTTGCGACCATTTTGCCTCGTTTGGCAGGATCGTGCCGGGCGGATAGTCACCGCGCACGATTCGGAGGCCGATCTCGCCCGCCAAAGATACATGAACACTCGCCCCAGTCATGCGGGGAGCATTTGGGCGCCTTGTGGTGGCTGAGCGGTCAACCACCGCCACCTCGACCGGAGTCGTCGGCCTTCCCGATTTCTTGTCAGGCATCTACTTCTACTGCCCCAGCATTCTTTCGACTGTCTGCACGTATTATCAAAACAATCGTAATAACGAGGAAGTCGCCTGCGATTGGATCCGGCACAAAGCGCGGAATTCAGAGCACGTCAAGCCCTGCAGATCTTTCGATCCGTTTCGTGGAGGCAGTCGGCGCACCCTTGTACCGGGTGCGCCAAACCGCGAGCCTACTTTTGAATGCAGGTATCGACTGTGTCCTTCGTGCACTCGTCGAGCCCGGTGAATACCGGATCTTCAACTGCCTTGCCGGCAATCAGATCCATCATCACCGTAGGTGCCTTATAGCCCATCTCGAACGGCCGTTGGCCGACGAGTGCGGTCACCAGGCCTTCTCTCGCAATAGCAACCTCGTCACCGATCGTGTCGGCGGCACCGATGACGAAATCGTTGCTGGCGATCTTGGCGGCCATCGGCTTGAACAGGTCACGATAGGGTTGCGGCGCGCCGAACAATGGCCAGCCGCCCATGATGCCGAATGCGTCGAGGTCGGAATTGGCCGCCAGGATATCGGTCATTGCCTGCACACCCTTGGCGCCGTCATCATTGGTGAAGACCGGGCAGCCGGCGACTTCCGTCCAACCGCCCTCGCCTTTCAGCGCGGTCAGCCCTTTCTGGCCAGTGAGCGTGTCACGCATACCTTGGGCACGACGTAGAATATTGTCCGCTCCCGGATTGCCTTCGATTGTGCAGATCTTGCCGCCCTTCGGCTTGGCCTTCTTGATGTATTCGCCGATGCGTGCGCCCATCAGATAGTTGTCGGTGCCGAGATAGGTCTTGCGCAACGCTGCATCCTCGGCTGCAAGATCGGCATCGAGCGTCATCACCGGAACCGTCGGATTGGCGGTCTTCAGGGTCTGGGCGATGAGCTTTGCATTTGACGGCGAAATCGCGATTGCAGCCGTATCTGCCTTGCCCAACATATCCTGCACGATCTGCGCTTCGCCGGCTTCATCGGATGTCGATGCCGGACCGGTGTAGAAGCACTCATATTCCGCAGTCGGGTTTTCCTTGTTCCACTTCTGGCAACCTTGATTGATTGCTTCGAAGAACGGATTGTCGAGGCCCTTGACGACGATGACGAGTTGCTTCTTGGCCAGGGCCTGCCCCGCTGTCAGTGCTAAAACTGCGGCTGTAAGTAGTAATGCCTTCCTCATGGTTTCCTCCCTTGAAACAGACGGGCACGGCATGCCCGCCACACGAAATCAACCCGGATACCAGACGATGCGAGGCTCCTCCTTCGAACGCTCGTATTGCCACGCCGAGTCGATAAGCATTTCGAGATCGTAGTTTGGCCGCCAATTCAGCAGGTATTTCGCCTTGCTGTTGTCCATCCAATTGGAATGAAAGCGGCTCGCTATGTCGACGGAGCCGAGACTTCGCGTGCGCGCCAGGTAGGCGGCGACCTCAGCATAGTCGACAGGTCGATCCATGCAGATATTAAAGAGTTGCCGCTCCGCCCGGGGGTTGTCGATCGCTGCCAATATTGCAGATACGAGGTCATCGACATGCACGAAGTTGCGTTTCAGCGGACGGCCGTCAGCATCGAGCAGCAGCGGCACCGTACCCATGGCCGCATAGCCCCGCGCGGCTTCTTCCGGAACGAGTGTCTTCCAGTCCGGGCCGCCGAACACGTCGTCTCCGAAGGACAGCGAATATTTGAAATCGTCCTTTTCCATGATCCAGGGCGCACGCAGGCAACAGCCATTGAGGCCGTACTGAATGCCAAACTGCTCCAGCATGACCTCTTCCAGAACCTTGGAGAGCGCGTAGCTTCCCGGATAGGCGCAATGGGGTGCGCTCTCAGTGATCGGCCCATTGTGGCGATAGTGGAAATGCCCGATGCCCGCATCGCCACCGATCAGGATGAACTGGCCTGCCGTGACACTCGCACGGAACTCCTCAAGCAGCCAAAAGAGACCTTTGACCGTGACATCCATGACATCTTCAGGCGTTTCCTTGCATGTGGCGAGATGCACGACATGGGTAACATCAGAGAGCGCTGCGGCCACAACATCCCGATCGGCGATCGAGCCGCGGATGACTTCGACACGGTCGGTCGCCTCGCACAAACGGTTATGACAAAGCGCGCGAATACGAGCTTTGGAAAATCTCGGATCGTCAAGCAGCCCAGCAATGAAGCGCCGCCCGACCTTGCCCGTCGCACCGGTAACAAGGATCAGCATGCTCTCTCTCCCACTGATAGCTAATATTCGGACGCCGCTTCCGTCAAATGATATTTGTCCGACAAAACAGATTTTTGTTACAATAGGGCCAACACCTCGGACAATGAGTTGACGCTGTCACGGGGTTTTGCGTAAATGCTAATAATCGCTTTTCCTGGGAGGATATTGGAAAGGCGAATTCGCTTGAGCCTCGTCGAAAACAAGCCGGGTCCAGAGCGAACTGATAGCGACAAGTTTTTGGGAGGCCAGGAGGCTGGTGGCGGTTCTCGAGCTCACCAATATTTCCAAACATTTCGGTGCCATCCAGGCCGTCAACGATGTTTCGTTTTCGCTCGAAGCGGGGCAAGTGGTCGGCCTCATGGGTGATAACGGTGCCGGCAAGTCCACATTAGTCAAGATGATCGCCGGCAACTTTCGACCGAGCCACGGAACCATGCGTCTCGATGGCGCCGAAATCGTGCTTCATCGGCCGAAGGAGGCACGGCTGCATGGCATCGAGATCGTTCATCAGGATCTGGCGCTCTGCAACAATCTTACGGCGGCAGCGAACGTGTTCCTTGGACGAGAATTGCGCCGCGGCGTATGGCCTCTTCGCATCCTCGACTACAAGACCATGTACAAGCGCGCCGGCGAGATATTTCGCGAACTCAAATCCGAGACGCGGCCGCGCGATCTCGTCAAGCAAATGTCGGGTGGACAGCGGCAAGCGGTCGCGATTGCTCGCACGATGCTGTCGGAAGCGAAAATCGTGCTGATGGACGAGCCGACAGCAGCCATTTCCGTGCGGCAGGTGGCCGAGGTTCTGAATCTGATCCGCCAATTGCGTGACCGGGGCATTGTCGTAGTCCTGATCAGCCACCGCATGCCCGACGTCTTTTCGGTCGCAGACCGCGTGATCGTGATGCGGCGGGGCAGAAAAGTAGCCGACAAGCCAATTGCGGCAAGTTCGCCCGAGGAAGTGACGGGGCTCATCACCGGCGCCATCGAACAGGTGTGATCGATGCTATCCGTTGCAGCAGCTAGAAAGAAGGTCGACGATGGCGATTACACTTGACCAGACGATCGGACAGAAGCAACGGAGTTGGCTTGCGGCGATCTTGGGCGGCCAGACATTCTGGGTTCTGATTGCGGTCATTTTCGCCTGCATTTTTCTGTCGATGGCGACAGACTCCTTTGCGACGGCAAAGAACATCTACAACATCACCCGCAACGTCACCTTCGTCGCAATTATCGCGCTGGGCATGACGCTGGTCATCATCACCGGCGGCATCGACTTGTCCGTTGGCTCCGTGCTTTGCCTGTGCAGCATGGTGCTGGCGGTCGTCATGCACGCGGGGTACAGCATTGAGGTCGGCATCGCCGCTTCGATCGGTACCGCTCTTTTGGTCGGAGCTTTCAACGGCCTATTGATTGCCTATCTCGGCTTCCCGCCTTTCGTCGTCACGCTCGGAATGTTGTCGATTGCGCGCAGCCTTGCGATGGTCGCATCCAACAACACTGTCGTTTTCCAGTTCGGGCCTGATCACGACAAGCTGCTGGCGCTGGGTGGCGGCGCTTGGCTTTTCGGCATCGCCAATCCAGTGCTTTACATGATCGTGCTGGCACTTATTACCGGTTTTGTGCTGCGCTGGACCAAGTTCGGCCGCTATGTTTTTGCCATCGGCGGCAATGAGCACGCCGCGACACTGACGGGCGTTCCCGTGCAGAGGATCAAGGTTATCGTCTATATGATTTCCGCCCTGTCGGCAGGGGTTGCCGGCATCATCCAAACCGGTTGGCTCGGCGCTGTCACCACAAATATCGGCGCCGGGATGGAACTTCAGGTCATCGCCGCTGCGGTCATCGGCGGCGCCAATCTGGCCGGCGGCGTCGGCACCGCCTTTGGGGCATTGATCGGCGCCGCGCTCATCGAGGTGATCCGCAACAGTCTTGGCCTGCTCGGCATCAACGCCTTCTGGCAAGGCTGCTTTATCGGCGGTGCAATTGTCCTTGCCGTTCTTTTCGACCGAATTCGCAACTTGCGACGCGACGAGTAAGCGAATTTGGTCCCACATCCTTGAGCCTCACGAGACCGATATGATAACTATGTGAGGGTCGCCTGAGTGCAGCCCGCCGGACGAACACCACCCGGCCGTCGCTACCGCTTAGAGGGAGCGGAAACACGTTGCCTTGGCGCTTGGGTCGCTTGTGCGTTACTGCAGGCTTCCGTCGCCGCCGCGGTCGGCGGCCTTGAAGTCCGCCATCACCCTATTCAGGAACTCGTTCTGGCTGATCTTGCCGTCACCGTTGGCATCGGTGGCGGAGAATTGCTGGGCGGTCAGAACTCCGACAACTTCGTCAGAGTTCAGGCTGCCGTCCTTGTTCTTGTCAAGGCTCGTGAAGGCCGATGTCATGAAGGCTTGATATTCAGATCGGTCGACCGCTCCATTCTTGTCACGATCGAGCCGGTCCATTTGGCCCTGGTTCATAGCGACCGGTTGGTTCTGCGCGGTGGCCGCAATGGCGGTAAAGAAAACGAATCCCGTCAACAGGACTACTCTTTTCATAATTCCGACCTTTCGCGTCAATGACATGTCAACGCACTGCCGCCCGCAGCGCCCAGCGTAGCGCCGCCGCCAACAGCCCAGAGCTGCCCGGTCCCCGAGCCAATGGTCGCACCAAGCAATCCGCCGACGACCGCGCCGCCGACCGTACCGGCGATGCAACCGAACTCATTACTGCGTCCTGCTTGGGACGTCGAAGAAGACTGGCAGCCAGACAAGGCAAGGCAGCCTAAGAGAGTAAGACCTATCGTGCACTTGGTCATTTTTTCCTCCAGTATATCCGTTCACGTTTAAGACAAACAGGCGGAGGCACCGTTGAGTGGCGGCTGAGTATGTTCCTCATGTGCGAGAGATTTTCTGCTAATTAGAAGCAACTCACAGACGAAACATACAAAGCGCGCGCCAAAGCTGCAACGCTACTACTGAATACTACCACTGCGCATGGTTGAAAACAACACCTGCGCCTATCTCCACCGCTGATGTCCTGCTAGAGCGAGAACAGATCGCTGGTTTCAGCGCTCCCAGACCGGATGCGGTCCCGCTCCTGTCTTGTTTAAAGCGATCGTCGGTCCGCCTTAGCCGTGAAGCCGGCGCAGCAGCACGCCAAACCGTTCTTCAGGCGCGTACGCCTTCAGATCGGTCGCCGGCTTGTACGGCAGATCGGCCTTTTGTCCGCTCCTTACGTCGGTGGGACTACAACCGAATTCGCGGCGGAAAGCGCGGCTGAATTCCGTCCCATCGTTGAAACAATGTTGCTCAGCGATCTCGATGATACGGCGTTGGTCGGTCGGGTCACTCAGTGCCGAATGTGCATCTAGCAGGCGCCGATGCTGAATATAATGCATAACGCCGCCGAACGGTTCGAACAGGCGATAGAGCCGCGAGCGCGAGACGCCAAGTTCCCGACGCAGGGACTCTGCTCCAAACTTCGGATCGAATAATCTGGCCTGGATAATTCGATGCGCCCTTTCGATCAGCACCGACGCAATCGGCTCCCGCGCTTCTTCGATATGGTCTGCAGAAGGCGACGCACAGGCGAGTATCATTGCCCGCGTGGCAGCCACCAGTGCTGGAAGTTCAGCTTCATCAATCACCGGCAGCCGCTTGGCAAGACCAATCATGTAGTCCGTGAACAGTCGACCCATTCCGGTGCTGAGATTGGAGAATTCCGCAGCATTCAGGGCGCCCGTTACTTCGGTGCAAAAATCACGTGGAACGAACAACATCAGCATTTCACTATTGGTGATATTCCCTTCGAAGGGTCGGCCGAGAGTATGGACCTGAACCACACCCGCACTGCCTTCAAACGTCCTGGCTGGTGCGATAGTATTTACGCACCCGTAAAGTAACGTTGTCAGCGTCCAATGATCCAGTGGATCCCTTCGTGTATGTCCGGGCAGGCTGACGAATCCCAATGCGTCGGTCTCGATGCGAGAGAATGCAAGGCAACCGAGGTCCCAGGTCACTTGCTTGCCGCCAAAGCCGACTGTCACGTCGTCCGGTTCGTCGAACTCGAGCATGGGTGCAAAGTTGTTGCGCCAAGCTTCAAACTGGTATCCTGGGGGAAGATCGTGTGTCGTGAGCTCATAAGTGGGCAGGTGCTTGGGGCCACGTGCTCCCTGTTCGGGCTCAACTGGTGTTTGTTTCGGCGCCGCGGGCTTTGCATCTGAGATTGTGCCGTTGGCCAATATATCTCTTCCAATCGCGCCTTCGGCTCTCATAGCTTCACACTCCCAATAACTAGGAGAGCACGCAACCGGTCACCTACCGCGGCTACGTCTACTGAAATCAAGCAAATCACCCTTTTCCGAAGATGCTGCTCCGACATCACTCCCCCCGACGGCCAGATACTCACCCCTGCGTAGCAATAGTGCATAACACAATTAATCCGGATTGTTTAGATGTTGCTTACATCCAAAGCTGCACGGGATCGCCCGCCACAACTGCAGCGCCGACGTGGTAAACAACATACGAACACTCGCATGCCACTTCTGGGTGGTACTCGGAATAGCTCGGACCACCCCTGCACGTCAGCAGCAAATTGCCGACACATCTCTTGGGCGCGCGCAACAGGTCGAACTGTTCTCTATTCGCTCCACGTCCCAAATCTTGGCAATCAGTCCATTTCTATGTGGAGTGGTGGGGAATTTCTTGTTCGCAGAGTGGTCTGCAATATATATTTTCTCCGTGCGACGATGCTATCGCCTTGGAGATCCAGATGAAAAATATCTCCTGGACTATCCTTGCCATCTCTCCTTGGCTCATCTTTTTTTCAGCATTGCCGGTCCGCATTTCAGCGCAGGACACCCCTCCTGTGGGCCGGCCGCCCCCCACTGTCGTGGTGCAATCGGTTGTCGATGGACCGGTTGAATCTCCGAGTGAGAATATCGGCCGCGTAGAGGCCCTGGAGGCGGTGGACGTTCGCGCTCGCGTTTCGGGTTTCATTGAGGAAGTCGCATTCAGTCCGGGCGCGGCCGTAAGAGAGGGCGATATTCTGTTTGTCATTGAGCCTGCGCTCTATGAAGCTGCCGTCGCCACTGCCAAGGCGCAGGTCGCACGTGCCGAGGCAACCCTTCAGCAGGCCACGGATAATCGAAACAGGAATGCGGAACTTGTCCGACGCAGCACCGTGGCGCGCGCCGCCTATGAAGAGTCCCAGACAGCCTTTGAGATTGCGACCGCCGACCTTGCCGCAGCTCAGGCGGGCCTCACGAAAGCTGAACTCGATCTTTCCTACACGCGCATAACAGCGCCGATCTCGGGCCGCATCGGTCAGCCGCTTTTTACCAAGGGCAATTTCGTTGGTCCGGATGTCGGAGCGCTTGTTCGACTGGTGCAGGTCGATCCGGTGCGCGTTGCCTTTTCTGTCACCGAAGGAGACATCACAACCTATCGTCAAAGAGACGCGGCGGAGATGAAATCGACAGCAGAGGCCATGAAATTGAGCCTGAGGTTACCAAACGGCAGCGTTTACAACCAGGATGGTGTTCTGGAGTTCCTATCGCCAGAAGTCGATTCAAGAACAGGAACAGCAACCGTCGGAACGATATTCCCAAATCCCGAGGGACTGTTGATGCCTGGCCAGTTCGTCAAGCTCATTGTCGGCAGCGCCCACCAGGCTATGGGGCCATCCGTGCCCCAAACCGCCGTCCTGCAAGACCGCGACGGTCGCTTCTTATACGTGATGGGCGAGAACAATATTGTTCGGCAACGCCGTATCGACACCGGGGCGAAGGTCGGTGATCTGTGGGCTGTCCGACAGGGTGTGAAATCGGGAGAAAAGATCGTTGTGCAAGGGACGCAACGGCTCTCCGATGGTATCGCTGTCCAGCCCGTCGAGCAAGATGCTGGGAAGCAGCCATGATTTCAGGTTTCTTCATCTCCCGTCCACGGTTCGCAATTGTCGTCGCCATTATCTTGTGCCTTGCCGGCGGCCTATCGATTTTCGGGCTTCCCATTGCCCAATATCCCAACATAACGCCGCCAAGCATCACGGTTTCGGCTTTCTATCCCGGCGCCAATGCCGAGGTTATCGCAAAGGTGGTCGGGGACCCGCTGGAAACGGCGATCAATGGCGTCGATGACATGATATATATGTCATCAAACAGCTCCGATGCCGGTACCTATACGCTAACGGTGACCTTCGCCGTCGGCACCGATCCCAACCTCGCCCAGATCAACGTCCAGAATCGTGCTCAGCTTGCGACCGCACAGTTGCCGGCTGCGGTCTCCCAGCAGGGGATCACCGTGCGAGCCCGCTCTCCTGATTTCCTGGTGGCCTTCGGCTTCTATTCCCCGGATCACACGCTCAGCGAACTCGACATTGCAAATTACCTCTCCATGAATGTGACAGACGCCCTATCGCGCGTGCCGGGTGTCGGCGAAGCGTCGGTCATGGGATCGTCCCAGTATAGTATGCGCATCTGGATGGATCCCGTGCGCATGGCAGCGCTCGAAATAACACCGGATGATGTCGCATCGGCAATTCAGGCCCAGAATATTCAGGCGTCGATCGGCCAGGTCGGCGGTCCACCTTCGCAAGACAATGCGAAGGTTCAGTACACGCTGGTCGCCCAAGGACGACTTGAGGAGACCGAAGCCTTCGGCGACATTATCGTGAAGACAGGCCAGGCGGGCGCTCTCGTTCGCATTCGCGATATCGGCCGGGTCGAACTCGGGGCGCAAAGCTATGCTTCCAGCGTGAGAGTGAACGGCGCTCCTGGCGCAATGCTCGTCGTAAATCAGGCACCGCGCGCCAATGCGCTGGGTACGGCAGATGCGGTGACCAAGGAACTTGAAACTCTCTCGCAGCAGTTTCCGCGCGGTCTGACCTATGAGCCAGTTTATGACTCGACGCAGTTCGTGCGAGCGTCCATTCGCGAAATCATCATAACGCTCGCAATCACCTTCATAATTGTCGTGGCAGTCACCTTCTTGTTTCTTGGAGAATGGCGCGCCACCATCATTCCTGCGCTTGCCATTCCGGCATCGCTGATCGCCACATTCGCCGTTCTTTATGTCGCGGGGTTTTCAATCAATCTCATCACGCTGCTTGCGCTCATATTGGCGACGGGACTTGTTGTTGATGACGCCATTCTCGTCGTGGAAAATGTGCAACGGCTCATGAAAGATGAGGGATTGGACGCAAAAACTGCCAGCGAAAGGGCCATGCTACAGGTCACCGGCCCGATCATCTCCACGACGATGGTGCTACTGGGCGTGTTTGTTCCGACGGCATTTCTGCAAGGCATTAACGGCCAGCTTTACCGGCAGTTTGCGATCACAATCTCCGCATCGCTCGTCTTTTCATCTTTTATCGGTTTAACCTTGAGCCCGGCCCTTTGCGCGACCCTGCTCCGCAAGCCGGCAGAACTCAGCGGACCGCTGGCAAGATTCGAGTCCGTGCTGGAAAAGACGCGCAATGGCTATACCCGTGTTGTCAGCGGTCTCGCTCGGCGTATCGTCATTGTTCTTGGCATCCTTGCTGCCACGATCGTCGTAGCAATGCTGCTTTTCCTGAAAGTGCCGTCGTCATTCCTGCCGGATGAGGATCAGGGCTTCCTCTTTGTGGATCTTCAGCTGCCCAATGCATCCACACTTTCGACCACGGAAAAAACGATGCAACAGGTTGAAGCGGCGCTGCGAGAAACGGTGGGCGTGGCGAAGGTCGTGACGATATCCGGTTTCAGCCTTCTGCAGGGCGGCTCTGTGCCGAATGGCGGCTTCGCCATTGTCATGCTGGATCCCTGGGAAAAAAGAGACGCGCCAAACCTGTCAACAACAGCCTTACTGGCATCGCTCAATGCGCGCTTCTCGACCCTTCCGCAGGCCAACGTTGCTGTATTCGCTCCTCCGCCCATCCCCGGCATCGGGCAGGTGGGAGGATTGGATTTCAGGCTGCAAGCACGCCTGGGTCAGTCGCCGGAAGACATCAGTCAGGTGGCGCGGGCGCTGATAGCCGCAGCCGGCCAGACACCAGAGATTGCCGTTGCATCCAGTTCTTTCTCGGCGGATGTCCCCCGGGTTTTCGTGAATGTCAATCGCGTGCGGGCCGAAAGCCTGGGCGTGAGCGTCGATCAAATTTATTCTACGCTCGGTGCGCAGTTCGGCGGACGATATGTCAACGATTTCACCCATGACGGCAGATCATTCAAGGTCAACCTGCAGGCGGACAGCCAGTTCAGAACAATTCCGAATGATGTTCTCAATCTGCGTGTCAGAAGCCGTGATGGCGCGATGGTACCCCTGCGCACTCTGGTAACCCTGGAACCAGACCTTGGACCGTTTTCGCTGTCGCGGTATAATCTTTTCCCCGCCGCTCCTATAAACGGAATTCCGGCCGTGGGAACCAGTTCGGCGCGGGCGATGGCGGCTTTCGAGAGCGCAGCCTCAGAAGTGCTGCCTGAAGGCTACGGCTACGAATGGTCAGGGCTCTCCCTGCAGGAACGGCAATCTGCGGCGCAGACCCCTATGATTTTGGCGCTGGCGCTCATCTTTGCGTTCCTGTTTCTTGTTGCCCAATACGAAAGCTGGACCCTGCCGGTCTCCATCATCCTCTCGCTCTCCTTTGCCGCTTTAGGCGCAATCACGGCGCTTGCGGTATCAGGACTGGAAAACTCGCTATATGCCCAGATTGGTATCGTTCTACTGATTGGCCTTGCTTCGAAAAATGCCATCCTGATCGTCGAATTTGCGCGAGTTGAGCGGGAGCGCGGGCTCTCGATCGTTGATTCAGCGGTTTCCGCAGCGGCTCAGCGTTTTAGGGCGGTCATGATGACTGCCGTTTCGTTTATCTTGGGAATGATCCCGCTGGTGGTCGCAACGGGCGCCGGTGCCAACGCCCGCCAAGCACTTGGCGTCACCATCCTTGGAGGCATGTTGGCGGCAACGACCGTGGGAATATTGTTGATCCCGGGATTGTTTGTCGTTGTGGAACGATTTGCAGAATGGTTTTCCGGCCGGTTCACCCGCCCTGTCGATGGTGCTCGGGAAGAAGAGAGGGCGGAACAGCGAGGATCGTCACGCTGACCGGCCCCGTGAATCTGGGCCGGTCAGCGTGACGACCCTCGCGAAGCGAGTGTTGCGATCCATCTCGTGGATTGCTCGCCTGAGCAATAGACAATGAAGGCAATGAGAATTGGCACACCGATGAAGGCGCCAGGAACACCCCACATGAAGCTCCAAAAAAACACTGCGAAAATTACCGCAAACGGCGAAATCGAAAGAGAAGTACCAATCAGCAGCGGCTCAAGATAGCTCCCAATAATAAATTGGATCAGGTTAAGCCCCACGAAGACCCCGACCGCCATCGGCCATGACTCGAATTGGGCAATGGCAAACAGTGTCGGCAATACCGTTGCGACAAACGGACCCAAGAACGGGATATAATTGAGCGTAAAGGCGATCGCGCCCCAAGCGGCCGCAAGTTCCAGCCCTGCCGCGAGCGCGAACATCCAGACGACGAGACCCGTCAACAAACTGGCGAATGTGCGCACGATCATGAAGCGGCGCAATTTCATGCCAATCTCGCGGTTTGCAAGGAGAATGTGCGCGCCATAAGGCTGTGCAGCAGGGGTCTTCAGTCTTTCGTTGAAATCGTCAACCTCGAGCAGACCAAGCATGGTGAAGACAAGGACCAGCAGTGCGAAGCCGGCAAAACTATTGACTCGCCCAGCCATTCCTTGCGTGAAGCCAACCAGCCACCGCACATCGAAACGGTCGGCGAGCACGCCGGCGATTGCTATGCCATGTCCTTCCAGCCAATCGGTCCAGCTCGCGTAGATGAGCTGGAAACGGCCCGCATTGGCGAAAAGCCATTGACCGAGTTTGCCGAACCCCCAAGCGACCGATGAACTGATGGCGGCAATGATTGCCATCGTTAGAATAAGGGTGAGAAGCAGCGCTATCAGCTGCGGCAACCACCGCTGCAGTGCGGATTGGATTGGACAAACCAACGCGACGAGAAACAGCGAGAATGCAAGCGGAACGAAGATCGCTTGAGCGAAATGAAGGAGGGCAAGAATCAGAATGCCGGTCGCAATAGGTCCGAATTGCCTTTGTCCTGTCATGTTTCACTCCCTATCGGCTCGCCAAACGGAATATCAGGATGCTCATGCGCCGATTGGGCGTCGCCTGGATTGCCTGGCGACTTCGAAAATTTCGATTTTCGCATACCTCCTTCTCGCCGGCTCAATGCCGGCGATCACAATGGGTTACGCTTCAGGCGTGAACATCGGCCAATTACGCTGCCGCATCTTTCTGCAGGGCGTCACGTAAAATCTGCTCCTTGGTCTCATCCAAGGAGGTTTTAAGCACAACACCGCCAAAACCGGATATTTCCTTCAGCAGCTTATCGGCCGTCATTTCCTGCACCAGCACAAACAACGCCGCATTCCCGGGCTGCAGGCTGCTCGCAAGGTCTTTCATGAATGCATCGTCGATGCCGACATCGGTTAGTGCGCCTGCTATGGCTCCCGATGCCGCCCCCACGGCCGCGCCGATGAGCGGGTTCAGAAACAGGACACCTACGAGAAGGCCCCAAAAACTGCCCGACACAGCTCCAGACGTCGTCATACTTACAAGCTGGTTCAGCCTGACTTTGCCGCCCTGTGTCTTTGTTGCGATGACAGCGTCACCAAGTTTGATCAAATACTCCTTCTGCAGTTCGATAAGGCGTCGGCGCACCTCCTCAGCCTTTGCTTCCGTTGGATAGACGATGGCGATCAGACTAGACATGACACCCTCCAAGTTGTGAACCGAACCCTTAGACCTTGATCACGAGGCCACATCGAAAACATATCGCGCGAATGGAGCGAGGAAATTGGCACAGAATCCCAGAGTGATGCGTTGCGTCTCTTTTTGAGTGCGCCGTCAGCAATGCATACGACGCTACAGTCGACCGGCGCCGTATTTGATTAAAACCCTATCCGTGCGCGGCCACCTCAGCGCCACTTCGAAACTTGTTCTCGAAAAATGTCTTGAGGCGGAGAACATCATCGGGGGAAAGACCCTGCGGATCAGTGACGGCAATCCACGCATCGATATAGTGTTCCGGTGCATAGACATGGCCATACCCGATCGGAGATGTGGTGGCTGTTGCCATGTCCAGCAAAAGCTGGGTCATTGTGACCAGGGGGAACCAGCGAAACTCAGGGGATACATCCGGACCGCGTGGCATCTTCATCCAATCAGGCTCTCGGTAGAGCGAATGAAAATCGAAAAACGTTACTGGATCGCTGGCATACTGCAGGTAAACGATCCGGATCGGCCCCCAGACGGAACCCGGGATGTTTAGCGCATTATGCTGATTGGTAAATCGAACGATGGAGCCGTCGCGGAAACGCGGCAACCAGGCGGGCGAACCCGGATTGCGATTCGCAGTCACCGACTTCCACGTGCGGCTCTGGAAGGGAGGCCCGCTCCACAGCGCGCCTTGAAACGGGTCGGCAACGATATCGAAGAGATCGGCCGAAAGCTCTGAATTCATTGCGCCGAGGCTGAGGCCATGCAGGTACAGTTTCGGGCGCTGATCACGAGGGAGTGTGATCCAATAGCGATAAACTTCACGGAAAAGCGCGCGCCCCGCTTCTGCGCCGTAGGCTGGCTCGACTAACAGCGACAGCCAACTGCTCAGGTATGAATACTGGAGGGCTACGCTCGCAACGTCGCCCTTGTGAAGGAATTCGACTGTGTCCACTGCCGCGGGGTCGACCCAACCAGTCCCCGTTGGAACAATGACGATCAGAATGGATCTCTTAAAAGCCCCGTTTCGCTTGAGCTCCGCCAAAGCCAACCGAGCTCTCTCCTCAGCGGTATCTGCGCTGTTAAGTCCGACATAAACCCGGATAGGGTCGGGAGCGTTTTCGTGGAAGAAATTGCCAATTTCAGCGCCTGTAGGCCCGGAAATAATGAACTCGCGGCCCCGCCGACCCAGTTCTTTCCAGTCGATAAGAGAAGCCGCACTGCCTGTTTTTAGAGGATCACCCGGCATCGCCAGATCATCGTCAATCATGGCGTCGAGCTGCTGGAATGACGTATCCGCAATCCGCAACGCTGTTCTGAAAAGAAGGCCCTCTGCGATTGACCAAAACAATCCGACCGCAATCAAACCGCCCACGAGAATGGACACTCGTCTTGGAAGAAACCGTTCGAACAAAGCCGCGAGAACCACGCAAGTCAGCCTGAAGAGCCGCGCGAACAATACCAGCAAGCCGAACACCGCCAGCGCAATGACGAGAAGCTCAAAAGGCTCCGCGCTTTGCACTGGATCGAGCCCCATCAGTTTCCGGATGGAGTTCTGCCACTCAGTCGCTCTCCAGAGAACGATAGCCGCAATTGCGACGCAGATGGCAAGAGACGCGATCTTCACAAATGTTCGAATACGCGGCAGCGGCAATTCCAAATAGAGCCAAAGCCAACGCATCAAGACGCCGATCCCATAACCCAGCGCTGCGCAGAAACCGGCAACAATGCCTTGAACCAGGTAAGTTCGTGGCATCAGGCTCGGGCTTAGGGATGCAGCGAAGAAGACAGTACCGACAACCAAACCGAAAATTGAGAATGATCTTCCCAAAGCAATGATTTTCGCCTGCAACTAACCCTCCGCACAGTAGGCGTTGAACTTTGCTACTATAAAGCGTGCGCAGTATTTGCCACAGCGATCAAAGCATCCCAGAATTAGTAATCCACCGCGTCGCGGATGATTGGGCACGTCATGCAATGGCCGCCACCACGACCGCGGCCAAGCTCGGCGCCTATGATGGTAATGACCTCGATACCCTGCTTGCGCAAAAGCGTGTTGGTATAGGTGTTGCGGTCATATGCGAAGACGACACCCGGGGCAGCGCAAACGAGATTGGCACCACTGTCCCACTGCGTGCGTTCGCGCATGTAGTCGTTACCACCCGTTTCAACGATACGTAGCTCCTTGAGGCCCAGAGCATCGCGGACAGTCTCGACAAATGTTCCCTTATCCTTGTGCAGTTCGACCGTCCCCGGCGTTGCACCGGGCCGATACGAAAAGGCGGAGATGCCGTTGACGATATCGGGATAGAGCAGCACGCAGTCGCGGTCTGCAAAGGTGAACACTGTGTCGAGGTGCATCGCGGCACGCAGCTTTGGCATCGCCGCGACAATGACCCGTTCGGCTGCACCTTGCGCGAAGAGATTGGCGGCAACCTGGCTGATCGCCTGACGCGAAGTGCGCTCGCTCATGCCAATGAGCACATTGCCTTTGCCGATCGGCATGACGTCTCCGCCCTCGAGCGTGGCAAGACCCCAGTCCTTGGTCGGATCGCCCCACCATACCTTGACCTTGCCGGCGAAGTCAGGATGGAATTTATAGATGGCGGTGGTGAGTATGGTCTCCTCGTGGCGTGCCGGCCAATAGAGCGAGTTCAGCGTCACGCCGCCATAGATCCAGCAGGTCGTATCGCGGGTGTACAGCGTGTTGGGCAGCGGCGGCAGCAGATATTCGGTGACGCCAGCCGCCTCGCGTACCAGCTTCAACATCTCGCCGCCGTGCGTCTCAGGGAATTCCTGCGTCGACAGGCCACCGATCAGAGTTTCCGCCAACTCGCGGTTGGACAATCCTTCAAGATAGCTGCGGATCTCATCGACGAGGCCTAGACCGACCTGATTTGGCACCACCTGGTTGTCGAGGATCCACTTCTTGCCTTCAGGAACCGCAACGGTTTCAGCGAGCAGATTGTGCATCTCCACCACTTCGACGCCGCGGTCGCGCATTTTGGTCATGAAGTCGAAATGATCGCGCTTGGCGTTGTCGACCCAGAGAACATCGTCGAAGAGCAAGGCGTCGCAGTTGGTCGGCGTCAGGCGCTGATGGGCACGACCAGGCGCACAAACCATCACCTTGCGCAACTGGCCGACCTCGGAGTGAACGCCAAATTTGATGTCTTGGGTCATGATTCTTCTACCTCCCTATCAAGGCGTGATAGTGCCGCTCAGCAGACCGTAGGCGCCGATCAAGCCGGCGATCACCGTGACGGCCAAAACGATGAGTTCGACGGACGTAAACATCTGCACCTTCTGCTCACGCCGCGCCCAGACGTAGAGAATTGTGCCTGGCACGAACAAGACCGCTACGAGCAGCACATATTTGAGCCCGGCGGCGATGAACATGATGATCGTGTAGATGACCGCAATCCAGGAAAAGATCTGGTCGCGGCCGCGTTCATTGGCGGTTTCTTCATAGCCTTCGCCACTGCGGGCGAGCAGAACGCCGTAACCCGCGACAAGGAGATAGGGCAAAAGAGCCGTGACGCTGGTCATGTCGAGCATGAAGTTGAACGCATCCCGGGACCAATAGGTGGAGATGATGAATAGCGACACGACGATGTTGGTCAGCCACAGGGCATTGGCGGGCACCCGATTGCCGTTCTGCGCGGCAAAAAGCCTCGGCATGTCGTCAGATTTGGCGGCAGCAAACAGGACCTCGGCGCAAATCAGCGACCAGGCGAGATAGGCGCCAAGAACCGAGACCAGAACGCCGATGGAAATGAAGACGGCGCCCCAATGACCGACGACCGCCTCGAGAACGCTGGCCATCGAAGGCTGCTGCACGGCTGCGATAGCCGATTGCGGCATCGCTGCGTAGGGCAGCAGGGTGACCGCCACCATCAGGCCGGTAACGCCGACGAACCCCAGAATCGTGGCGGTGCCGACATCCGCGCGCTCTTTGGCAAAGCGCGAATAGACACTCGCCCCTTCGATCCCGAGGAAAACAAACACGGTGATCAGCATGGTGTCACGCACCTGCGCGACCAATGACTTTTCCGGCATGCCGACGCCGCCGAAGAAGTTTTCGGCGAACTGCCCGTAGTGGAAGGAGAAGATCAACATCAGGATGAAGACGAGGATTGGCACGATCTTGGCGATGGTGACGATGGTGTTGATGAACGCCGCCTGCTCGACGCCGCGCAGGATCATGAAATGAAATGCCCAGATACCTATCAACGACACGATGATCGCAGTGGCGCTGCTTCCGTCGCCGAAGACGGCAGGGAAAAAGCGCCCCAGCGTCGAGCCGATCAGCACCCAGTAGAAGACGTTGCCAAGGCAACTACCGAGCCAGTAGCCAAAAGCCGACAAGAAGCCCATGTAGTTGCCGAAGCCAGCCTTGGCATAGGCGAACACACCCGAGTCGATATCCGGCTTTTTCTCGGCAAGCGCTTGAAACACGCGGGCCAGCATGTACATGCCGGTCCCCGCTATCGCCCAGGCGATCATGGCGCCAAATGGGCCTGTTGCGGCACTGAACCGACCGGGCAGGTTGAATATGCCGGCGCCGACCATCGAGCCGACGACCATCCCCGTTAGCGCAAACAACGAGAATTTCTGAGTAGAGTCTGAAGTCATGGTGTCCCCTACAAAACTCTATCAAATGTCCGAGTGCGCTGACCGCAGCGGGTGCTGATTTGAATTATAGTGTTGTTCGGTCCTCCAGTGGATCAGCATAGAATCCCACGAGCATTCTTCGCGTCCCGATTTTCGTGGCGACTTACGCAAGCAACGACCTTTTGGACCACAATGAAACGCTGCGACTGGCTGAGCCAGCAATGGCGCCGTGGATGCGCACCATTACAGCCTTCGGTCAGACGGAAATGAGACCTGTTGTGATGGAATAGATCGCTATTGCCGCGCCAAGACCGGCAGCTGCGAACATGATCAATTCGCTTGGGGTGAAGACGGTTTTGCCCCTTTCTCGACGCGCAATAATAAAGAGCATTGAACCGGGGCCGTAGATCACCGCCGACAGCAGCAGGTGTTTTGTCCCGGCCGCATAGATCAAGCCCGCAGTGTATATGAGAGCGATCCCTGCACGCATCAGATCCGTCCTGTGGCCGGCCGGATCCCGGTCGTATGTTTCGCCCGACCAGGCAAGTTTAAGCCCGTAAGCAGCAACGAGGAGATAGGGAACGAGGATCATCGAGCTCGTCAGCTCGAGCGCAAGTCTGAACGCATATTGTGTAAATAGCGTCAGAATCAAAAATGTTTGGACCACGATATTGGTGAGCCACAACGCATTCGACGGCACCCCATTCCTGTTTTCGTGCGACAAAAACTGCGGCATGGTTCCGTATTTCGAGGCCGAAAAAAGAATTTCTGCGGCGAGGAGCACCCACGACAGGTAGGCGCCCAGAACGGAAATCAACAATCCCAAACTGACAAATACGGCGCCCCAAGGCCCAACGACGCTTTGCAGAACGCCGGCCATGGACGGGTTGCGCAATCCTGCAAGATCGGCGCGCAACATGGCGCCATAGGAAAGGATCGTGACAAGAGCAAGCAGGCATAATACGCCGAGGAAACCCACAAGCGTTGCCACTCCAACATCGTTGCGGTTCCGCGCATAACGGGAATACACACTGGCGCCTTCGATTCCGACAAACACGAAGACGGTCACGAGCATCGTGGCGCGAACCTGGCTGGCGACGTTGCTGACACTGACATCCTCGCCGCCCCAGAAATTGGCCGCGAAAATATCCGCATGGAATCCCCAGGCAACAAAGGCAATGAAAAGGATAATTGGAATGATCTTCGCGAAAGTCACGATGGTGTTGACCGCGGCTGCACCCCTGACACCGCGCAGAATGAGCGTGTGAAAGAGCCACAGCAAGATCGATGAGCAGAGGATCGCTATGATTGTGTTACCGTCCCCGAAGACGGGGAAAAACAAGCCAAGCGTCGACTTGATCAGGACGAAATACGAAACATTGCCGAGACAGGCAGCCGACCAATATCCAAGCGCAGAGAGAAACCCGAGATAGTTGCCGAACCCGGCTTTTGCATAAGCGTATATCCCTGCGTCCAGCTCCGGCTTTCGTCGAGACAGTGTCTGAAATACGAAGGCTAGCATCAGCATGCCGATACCGGCGATCGACCATGCGATCAGTGCGCCGAACGGTCCGGTCGCGCGTCCGAAGGCCTGCGGAAGAGAAAAAATTCCGGCCCCGACCATTGAGCCCACGACCATCGCCATCAATGTCCAAACGGAAAAATGCCGATCTGAATCTGAAGCCATCGTCACGCGCTCCTGGCGGACTGGTCGTGTCCGTCGAATTGCCACTTTAGCCTTGCCCTGGAGTCCCGGTAATCGGCATGGAATCCCAAGACTATGCTTCAAGTCCATTTCGACCTGGAATGCCCCCACGGCAATGGCGAGGCGGCGCGGTCCGGGCTATGCTTTGCCAACCGTACGCGTAAATATCTGAATAGCCTGAACGATTGGCCAAAGCTCCTTTCCTCCTATCTTCAGGTCCAGGAATAATCGATACCTTCTGCTGATACGGGGTGCTGGGCATGCCTGATGGAGCCGTTGCCCCCGACATTGCAAGGTGGTTTGACCACCGTCAGTTCTGCCGACGGAGTACGTTTATGCTCTCGCTGTTTCTATCGCTGCGCTATGTCATCATCATCGCGCCTTTAGGCCTTCTAAGCGGTGCTGCGCTCACGTTCTGGGAGGGCACTCTGACGCTCGGCAATGCATTCGCGGCCGTTCGCATGGATCCAAGTTCGTCCGTTATCGCCGCAGTGCTGCGTTCTACCGACAAGTTCATTTTCGGCATCATTCTGATCATCTTTGCATATGCGATTACGTTCGGATTCGTTTTCGATGTGTCGGATGATGAGCGTCGAAAAGTGCCGAGGTGGATGCTACTGTCCACAATTAATGAACTGAAGATTCTCTTCTTCCAGGTCATCATTTTGTATTTGGTGGTTCATTTTGCGACGCTCATCGCGGAAACCGAGGGAGAGCTGGAGTGGAACACTCTCGTGCTGCCCGGCGCTATCGTCCTGCTCGCTGCCGCAATGAAACTGGTGGCGAGTTCGTCGCATGAGGAGAACCGCAGGCGAGCGGCACAAAAGTGATTGCTTTGCAGCCTCTCATCTCAAGCTGGTATTAAGTCTTTGATGACCGCTCGGCATTGTTGGGTCGTCGCGAGGTGTGTCCTGTTAGACGTTCTGCGGCTCACGCCGCGCCAGGAGCGACCGTGTTCAGTGTTTGTATTTAAGCCAGCGACGACAATCGCAGCCTCGACGAGGCAAGCCCCGCTACAGACATACGAAAGCCCTCCGAGATGGAGGGCTTTTTCGTTTTGATCTCTATGCTGGGATCGTTGTTTTTTGTTGCGGCCTTGCTGGATTCGCTTTGCTGACCCTTGTGGTTATGGAGCGCTTTGGGCCGATGAGCTAGCCTCGCGAGGGAAGATGAAGTCTTCACGCCAGCGATAAACT
>NZ_AJWE01000060.1:0-11104 GCF_000281145.1 Rhizobium sp. CF142
CGGTGGTGCCGCTTTCGATATGAGGACGAAAGCTGGCCGTCGACCATTTCGCATGATGTCCAAGCCGACCAGCAGAAAGCACAGCGCCATGACCGCGTCATTGATCCATGGAACAGGGTTAACGGGCCGTTCCCCCGCTAGGGCGAAGAGGCAAAGCCATAGCTCACGCAGCAATGCCGGCGCGCAGTTTCAGCGCCAGATCCGGGCTGTCCGAGGTCAGGCTGCCGATGCCGCGCTCCAGCCAGTGGCGGATGCCGGGCTCGTCGTTGAGGGTCCAGACACAGAGGCGGTCGAGCGGCAGCCGGCTGCGGATCAAGTCCCATTCGGCTTCCATCAACTCGTGATGAATGGCAACGAACTCCACCAGCCCGTCCAGGCGGTCGATGAAGGCGGCGAGCCCGCCCTGCTTCTCGGCCCAGGCGGCGTTGACGGAGACGAGGCGGGAAACATCAGGCGCGTGAAGGCGGCACTCCTCCAGCACCGACGTATCGAAGGAGGTCAGGTAGGAACGTTCGCCGACACCGAAGCGAAAAAGCTCGGCTGCGACGCGCGCGGCAATGTCAGGATAGGGCGTACCGGTCTCGTCGATCTTGATCTCGACATGCAGGTCGATGCCCTTGTTGACCGCAAGCACGTCGAGCACATCAGCGAGCGTCGGAATGACCTCGTCCGTGCCTTTCAACCTGACGGCCTTGCGGGCTTCCACCGACAGGTCCTGCACCGGGCCCACACCTTCGGCGGTGCGTTCCAGCGTCGCATCGTGGATGACGACGAGTTCGCCCGAGCGCGTCAGGTGCACGTCGAATTCGATGGCATCGACCCCGAGCGCGGTCGCGTTGCGGAAGCCGGCGAGCGAGTTTTCGGGCCAGAGGTTGCGGGCGCCGCGGTGGCCGGTGATAAGCGTCATGAAATATCCTTCAACCTGTTGATTTCATAAGCATTAGCGGATCGTCGGGTCGAGCTTGTCGCGCAGCCAGTCGCCGACGAGCGAGATCGAAAGCGTCGTCAGCATGATGACGGCGGCGGGCGCCAGCATGATCCAGGGCGCGCGCGTCAGATATTCGCGTCCGAAGCCCACCATGTTGCCGAGGCTGGTTTCTGGCGGCTGCACGCCGAGGCCAAGGAAGGAGAGCCCGCTTTCCATCAGGATGATTTCCGGGAAAGTGAGGGTCATGGAAACGATCAGCGTCGAGGCTACGTTCGGCAGGATATGATGCAGGTAGACGCGCGAAGGTGTGGCACCAAGCTGCACCACCGCCGCGGCATAACCCTGCGCGCCGGCGGCAATGGCAAGGCCCCGGGCGATGCGCGCATAGCGCTCCCAGCCGTAAAAACCCATGAGGCAGACGAGCAGCAGCATCGAGGAGCCGAAGAAGGCGAGCACCGCGAGCGACATGATGAGGAAGGGAAGTGCCGCCTGGAAATCGGCGAGCATCAGGACCAGATGCTCCACAAAGCCACGCAGCTGCGCCGCCAGGAACCCGAGCAACGTGCCGAAGAGTGCCGACAGGATCGTCGCGCCGAAGGCAATGACGAGCGAGGCGCGGATCGACTGGATGAGGCGCGAAAGCACATCGCGGCCGAGTTCGTCCGTGCCAAGCAGATGCTTGAGCCCGCCCGGCGCCGAAAGCCGGCTGCTGAGATCCATGGCCGTGATGTTGAACGGGCGGATGGTATCGGCGAAAATGGCGGTCAGCACCATTGCCGCAAGCCACAGCAGGCCGAACGCCACCGAGAGCGGCACGTTGCGGCGCAGGAAGGAGACGAGGCGGTTCGGCTTTCCGGAAGCCGGCGTACCGGCGAGATCGACAGTTGCCATCGGCTTTCTCCTCAATGTCCGGCCGCGTGCGAGCGAAGGCGCGGATCGAGCCAGCCGTAGAGCAGGTCGACAACGAGGTTCGACAGGACCATGACGGCGGCGATGATCAGCAGGATGCATTGAACGACGGCGAGGTCGCGATTGCTGACGGAGACCACCAGCAGGCGGCCGATGCCGGGCCAGGAAAAGATCGATTCCACTACGACCGCGCCTGCTATCAGCGAGCCGACCATGAAGCCGACGATCGTGACGATCGGCACTGCCGCATTGGGTAATGCGTGGTTCCACACCACGTCGCGCAATGTCAGCCCCTTGGCCGAGGCGGTGCGGATATAGGGCTGGCCCATCACCTCGATCATGGCACTGCGCGAAAAGCGGGCGAGAATGCCGATGCCGCCGATGCTCATGGTCAGCGTCGGCAGAATGCCGTGCACCCAGGTATCCTGCCCGCCCGAGGGCAGCCAACCGAGGATGACCGAGAAGAGCAGCACGAGCAGCAGTCCCATCACGAAGGAGGGAATGGTGAAGCCGAGGACGGCCAGCAGGATGACGCCGCGATCGGAGAAGCTTTGTCGGTGCAGCGCCGCGTAGACGCCGGCCGGAATGCCGAAGACGAGCTTCAGAATGAGGGCCGGCACCGTCAGCTGCAGTGTCGCCGGCACACGTTCCAGCACCAGCTGGATTGCGGATGCCTTGTCACGCATCGAGACGCCGAAATCACCGGTGAAGATCGACTTGATATAGGCGAGATATTGGATCCAGAGTGGCTGGTCGAGGCCCCATGCCTTGCGGAAGGCATCGACCGCCTCCCGCGGCACGTCAGGCCCGAGCATCACCATGGCGGGATCGCCCGACATGCGCAGGACCACGAAGGCGAAGGTGACGACCGCCATGATGGTCACCATCGCACGGAACAGGCGGACGAGTACAAAACGGATCATGGAACCCTCCCTATGCAGCCACCGGCGTGGTCTCGCCCGCCACGACATGGCAGGCGGCGGTGCGGTACTCGCCGATCCCCTGGAGCTCCGGCACGACGGAACGGCAGATGTCGCGGGCCAGCGGACAGCGCGGATGGAAGGCGCAGCCAGAGGGGCGCTTGGCCGGGTTCGGCGGCTCGCCCTGCAGGATGACGCGGCCTTCCAGCGGCTTGCCGGGAATGGGCACGCTGGAGACCAGCGCCTTCGTATAGGGATGCTGCGGGGCGCGGAAGATGACGTCGGAAGAAGCCTCCTCGACGATGCGGCCGAGATACATGACCGCGACACGGTCGGCGATGTTGCGCACCACCTTCAGGTCGTGGCTGATGAAGACCATGGCGATGCCGTTCTTTTCCTGCAGGTCGCGCATCATGTTGACGACCTGCGCCTGGATGGAGACGTCGAGCGCCGAAACCGGCTCGTCGCAGACGAGCAGTTTTGGCCGCGAAGCCAGCGCCCGGGCGATCACGGCGCGCTGGCGCTGGCCGCCCGAAAGTTCGTGGGGATAGCGGTCGGCCTGGTCATCGCGTAGCCCGACGGCCCGCATCAGCTCCGTCACGCGCGACCCCTGATGCTCCCTGGGAATGAGCTTGTGGATATCAAGCGGCTCGGCGATCTGCTTCGCAATCGTTACGCGGCGGTCGAGCGCTGCGAGCGGGTCCTGGAAGACGAGCTGCATCTTGGCGCGCAGTGCCCGCCATTCCGCGGTATGGCGCGCCGGCATCGGCTGCCCCTGGAAGCGCACGCTTCCTTGCTGTGCATCATCTATGCCGAGCAGCATGCGCCCAAGCGTCGATTTGCCGGAGCCTGATTCGCCGACGATGCCGAGTGTTTCGCCCGGCATGACCGAGAGCGAAACGCCGTCGACGGCCCGCATCGGCGTCGGGCGGTCGAAGAGGCCGCGACGGATCTGATAAATCCGGACGAGATCATGGACTTCGATGAGCGGCGTCATTGCAGCAGGCCTTCGGCGATACGGGACGACCGGGTCTCGACGGCATCCGCGACGGGCACCGGGCGCGTGCAGGCGAGCTTGCGGCCGCCGTCGAGGGAAACGAGCGGCGGGCGCTCGCTGCGACAGGCCTCAACGGCGCGCGAACAGCGCGGCGAGAAGGAACAGCCCTCCGGCAGATGTTTCGGATTGGGAACGGTGCCGGGAATGGGGATCAGCCGTTCGCGGCCGCCGTCGAGGCGCGGAATGGCATCGAACAGGCCGCGCGTATAGGGGTGGCGCGGCTGGGAGAACAGCTGGTCGACACTACCCTCCTCCACAATGCGTCCGGCATACATAACGCAGACGCGCTCGCAGACCTGGCTGACGGCGCCGAGATCATGGCTGATGAAAACGGTCGCCATGCCGGTTTCGGCACGCAGGCGGATCAAGAGATCGAGGATCTGGGCCTGGATCGTCGCATCAAGCGCGGTGGTCGGTTCGTCGGCAATCAGAAGATCGGGCTGCCCGGCGAGCGCCATGGCGATCATCAGGCGCTGGCACTGGCCGCCGGAAAATTCGTGCGGGTAGAGATCGAAGCGGCGGCGCGAATCGGGAATGCCGACCATATCGATCAGCCGCAGCGCCTCGGCCTTTGCCGCCTCGCCGCGCAGGCCGCGATGAACCCACAGCGCCTCGGAAATCTGCCGGCCGATGCGCAGCACCGGATTGAGCGAGCTGGACGGGTCCTGGAAGATCATGGCGATACGGCTGCCGCGCACGCTTTCGAGCACCGTGCGCGATCCGCCGATGAGTTCGCGACCTTCGATTTGCACCGAGCCGGAAACGCTCGCCCTGCCGGGCAGCAGGCCGAGGGCTGCAAGCCATGTGACCGACTTGCCGCAGCCGGATTCGCCGACGAGGCCGAGCGCCTCGCCTCGGGCGACATCGAGATCGATGCCGTGGAGAACCCGCACGCCGTCGAAGGCGACCGTCAGATCACGCAGTTCCACGAGATTGGAGCCGTTCGCGCCCATCTTTCATCCCCGCTCTTTGTTGCCGCAAAAAGAGGATCTCCGGCAGCGCTTTAGCCACCGGAGACCGGAGTGACGGACCGATCAGATCGACCAGTTGGTGGCGCGGAAGTCCATGGCGAAGGCCGGAGCGGCCTTCCACTTCAGCGACGACTTCATGCCGGTGAAGACGGCATTCTGGTGCAGGACCTGATAGACGGGATCTTCGCGCTCGGCGATTTCCAGCATGCGGGCGATCGCCTTCTTGCGCTGCGCCCGGTCGGTGGAGGTTTCCATGACGACGGCGAGCTTGTTCATCTCCGCGTTCGTCCAGTCCTTCTTCTGCTGCACTTCGCCGTTCGGGCCGAATTGCACGACCATCGGCGTGATCGGATCGTTGATCGAGTTGCCAGCCGACCAGTCGCGCACGCCCTTGATGCCTTGGGGATCGTGGATCTGCGCCCAGTTTTCCTTCATCTCGATCTCGACGTTGAGGCCGACCTGTTTCCACATCTCGACCATGATCTGGCCGTTGGCCGTCTGGTTCGTGTAGTAGTTGTTGAGCAGGCGGTAGGGGATCGCATCGCCCTTGTAATTGGCCTGCTTCAAGAGGTCCCTGGCGAGCGCCGGATCGAATGCCGGGGGCGCCCAGCCATCGATGAACATGTCGCTGTTGCGGAAGGATTCGAACTGCAGGCCGGCCGGGATGACCGTCTTGCCGGCCCAGAGCGCATCGACGATCGCCTGGCGGTCGATGGCATGGGTCATGGCGCGGCGAACCAGCGGGTTGGCAAGGATCTGGTTCTGCGTGTTGAAGACCGAGATGCGGTGGTTCCAGATCGTCGAGTTCTGGACTTCATAGCCGGGAGCGGCCTGCACGGCAGCGATCTGGTCCGGCGGCAGGTCGCAGGCGAAGTCGTACTCGCCGGACAAGAGGCCGTTGACGCGCGAGGCGACTTCCGGAACTTCCACGAAGCGGATCTGTTCGAGCGGCGGGCGGCCGCCCCAATATTCGTCGAAGGCGACGAGCGTCAGCGAAACGTCCGGCTTGTACTCGCCGACCATGTAGGGGCCGGTCGTGATCGGCTTGCGCGACCATTCGGTAAAGCTTGCGGCCTCATCCCAGGCGCGGCGGTTGGTGATCTGGCTGCCGCCGGAATAGAGGCGGCCTTCCAGTGTCACGTCGGGCGTCGTGTTGTGCAGGCGCACGGTGTACTTGTCGACGATCTCGATGCCGGCGAGCGCCGGCCACAGGCGACGTCCGACGCCGGGAACGGTTGCCGGCAGTTCCTTGGCGGTCGCAGGCTTATGGTCGGCTTCGAAGATTGTCTTGCCGCCGGCGGGCTCCGTGTTGCCGAACACGCGTTCCTTGGAGAAGGAGAAGGCGACGTCCTCGGCGGTCATTTCATCGCCATTGTGGAACTTGACGCCCTGGCGCAGCTTCAGCTCGAGCGTCTTGTCGTCGATACGCTTCCACTCGGTGGCAAGACCCGGAACCGGACCCTGATTGCCCATCCAGTCACGCAGGATCAGGCCTTCCCAGAGGTTGGGATAGAAGATGCGCTCACCGACGTTGGACTGCTCGTGATAGACGTCGAGCGAGTTGTTGTTGGTGATCTTCTGCACCGCGACGGTGATGGAAGGACGCTTGGCCTGGCTGAAAGCGAGGCGCGGCAGGATGAGCGTGCCGGCGGTCGCGCCGAGCAGGCCGAGCGCGCCGCGTCGATTGATCGAAATCATCGGAAACTCCTTGTGTCTTGACCGACGGGCCCCCGGCTCGTGGTCTTCGTTGTTAAAATCAGCTAGATGTCACCGGATTGACGGCTTCATGAATTTTTCAATAAAGACGCCCGTCGCGGATGCCGCGAAGAGCCGTTCCAGCGCGTGAGGCAAGGCCCCGCGCGACGAGATCAGCCGGCGGCGGGAACAGCCGGTTTGCTTGCAGGCGAAGCGGCGGTTTCCCCCGAAAACGCTTCGAGCGCGCGCGCCAGTTCGCCCGCTCCCTCCACCGTTTGCAGAGCGCCTGCCGCCTTCAGCGCCTCGTGCCGTCCGCGGCGCGGATCGGCCGGATCGACGAAGCCGATCGCCGCCATGCCGGCCGCCACGGCACCCGTAATCCCGAGCGCGCTATCGTCGACGACAAGGCAGCGGTGCGGCGCCACGCCGAGATTTTCGGAGCAGAGACGGAAAAGGTCAGGCGCAGGCTTGGGCCTCGCCACCATCTCGGCGCTGTAGATATGCGGGGCAAATTCCGTCCACAGATCCAGAAGACCGAGGCTGCGGCGCAGCCTCTCCATGTCGCTGTTGGACGCGACGCATTTGCGCTGCTTCACATTCCGCACCAGCTCTTCCATGCCGGCCATCGGCCGCAGCGAACGGGAAAATTCCGCGTAGAGCGCGCTTTTGGCATCGGCGAAGACATGGTCCGGATCGGCAAGGCCGAGTTCCTCGCGACAGAGCCGGCCGGCCGCCTCCCCCGAAAGACCGGTGAAGCGACGGTGGACCTCAGCCTGGCTCAAGGGAACGCCGGCGCGCTGCAGGGCCTGCGCCAGCGTGCCGCTCGCCACCGGCTCGCTGTCGATTAATACGCCGTCGCAATCGAAGATCAGAAGTTCTATCGTCATGCACACGGCATTACGTTACATATGTTACACCAATGTGAAATATGTAACACCAAGGCATTTAGGGCACATTTGGGATGGGGGATTGATGGAATCGCATGAACTGAAAATCCGGGCGGCCTGGCTCTATCACGTGGAGGGGCTGACGCAGGCGCAGATCGGCGAGCGCATGTACCTCACCCGTCGCCGGGTGAACGAGTTCCTGGCCGCAGCCCTTGAGGAAGGCATCGTCAGGGTGAACTTCGCCTCGCCGCTTGCCGCCGGCATGGAGCTTGAATCGCGCCTGCAGGAACGTTTCGGCCTGGAGGCGGCAGTCGTCGTGCCCACCCCTGCCGATCCGCAGCTTCTGCACCAGGCGCTCGGCCGCGGCGCGGCCGCCTATCTCGACCGGCTGATTCAGGCACGCAAGCCCCGCTCCATCGGGGTCGGCTGGGGCGCGACGCTGCGCGAGACCGTCACCAACATGACGCCGGCAAGCGAGCCCGGGATCGAGCTGCGCTCGATGATGGGCGGGCTGACACGCGGCTCGGAGATCAACACGTTCGAGATCGTGCGCGCCTTCGCGCAGGTCCTGAAGGCGCAATGCCACTATTTCGCGGCACCGATCTATGCCGAGAGCCCGCAATCGCGCGAGGCGATCATCACGCAATCGGTCTTCGAGCGCATCTTCCGCCAGACCTGCGAAGTGGATATTTCCTATCTGAGCGTCGGCGACGTGACCAGGCAATCCCTGCAGGTGCGCTATGGCCTGCCGGCCGGAACCGACGTCGGTGACCTCATCGCCGTCGGCGCTGTCGGCGACCTGCTCGGACGCTATATCGATGCCGAGGGCCGTCCCGTCGCCCACCCGTTGAACGCACAGGTGCTAGCCCCCGACCTCACCGACTACCGCAAGATCCCCTGCCGCATCGTCGCCTCGGGCGGCATCCACAAACACGCCATCCTCACCGCCACCGTACGCGCCGGACTCGCAACCGCGCTGATCACGGATGAGGAGAGCGCAAGGGCGTTGCTGGCGGGCGGATGAGGTGAGGTGCGTGCCTACGTCTATGGGAGGCGACCGGCGGGCGCGCAGGGTTTGAGGATGGTATGTGGAATGTGGGACGTGTGCCCTTCCACCCCTTCGGCCGCACCTCCCCGAATGTTGTCGCAAATGCCACCAACCGAAAGGCGCTACGACGCTGACAGTTTAGGCCCAATGGCGGATGCCGCGCAGCCCCGATGCCGGTGCATCGAGAGAAGAGCCTGCACATGCCAAGGCGACACAAGATTATAAGAACATTGAATTTCATCAGACGGCCAAAATAGGCGCCCATTCCTTTGGAGGATGGGTACTGGGAAGCCTGCAGCCGGTCATGTGTATAAGCATGCTCTTCAGGTGCTCAAGCACGCGGCTCTCTTTTTTATATGCAGAGCTTTAAGATAAGCGCCCTTACGCTTTGTCCACGACCGAGATTTCCTAGATGATGCAAGCCCTTTATGGGTCCTACTCGTCTTCTCGCCAGGCGTGAGCGACGAGGGCGCCAAAAATAGACGCAACAATCAGGACCAGCATATAAACCAGATATTTGATGTTGATATTGAACCAGTCGTAGGCAAAGAGAAACGCACTTACAACCGATACCGACGTAGCGATATACTTCATAAAAAATGCCCCTAACGCGCAGATCGTGACCTTTGGATTGCACTTGCACAAGCTGCGCGGCAGTTTCGGTGTGCCAATGACGTCGCGTTTAACGGCCCCCGCCCATTGCTTCAACTGCTCAAGCCATTTTTTTATTGCACGTCAGCAATGCCCCCGAATGCGGTCTGTTCAATTCGTACTCCGGGGCGTCTTCTGGCGAGAGCACTATCCAAATCCGCATAGAATGCAAACCCTTGGCACGCCAGCCGAGCTCCAGGACTGTTCGCGGTGAGGGTTTGACCTGGCAGCTCGACGGTGGCATCTTCCCTGTGCGCCCTGCGCATAGAACCCGGCTACTTCTCATTGTGTACTGAAATCGAAGCCCCCGCACCGCGTTGAACTGGCACGAAGGGAGAGTCTTGGATGCCTAGCCCGCAGCGTTCCGCCCTAGGATCCCTCGTATTGATAGCGGCCGTCATAGGTTTCGGCGTCGGCGCGTTTGCCTACACTGCTGGATGGCTCAGTCCTGACCGCCTTACGTCGACGAAGCTCGTAAATGCGTTAGCGCCTCCTGGCGGACCCGCTCTCGGACATCGGAGAAACCACGCAAAGGGCGTCTGCTTCACTGGCACATTCGAAGCGAACGGGAACGGTAGTGCGATTTCACGGGCGTCAATGCTTGCCGCCGGACAGTACCCCGTCCTTGGCCGCTTCAACCTCGCAACGCCGGACCCGAATGCTGCCGATCCGACAGTTCGAGTTCGGGGCATTGGCGTGCAGATCTCGGCGCCTGACGGCAACGTCTGGCGGATGGCTCTGATCGATCCGCCTGTTTTCGCGGTCTCCACGCCGCAAGGTTTCTACGACTTGCTGAATGCGTCTGCGAGCAAGAATCCGGAAGCGATGAAGGGGTTTGTGGCAGCGCATCCAGAATTCGCTGCGTTCGGCGAGTGGGCGACCACGGCTCCCTGGACGGCCAGCTACGCCGAGGTGGCTTTCAACAGCCTCAACGCATTCATGTTCAAGGATGGGTCGGGCGCAGAGCACGCCGTTCGTTGGTCTTTGCGTCCGGAGGCGCAGGCCGCTGCGATCACGGCCGAAGACTTCGCCAAGCTCGGCGCCAATCATCTTGAGCAAGATATAACCGAGCGCGTTGCGACGTCGCCTCAGCGTTGGACGCTCGTGCTGACGGTGGCCGATCCCTCCGATCCAATATCAGATCCTACCAAGGCCTGGCCGCCGGGGCGGCGTACTGTCGAAGCTGGAACTCTGGTCGTGCAGAAAATAGAGCCGGAGGCGGACGGCCCGTGCCGTGACATCAATTTCGATCCGACCATCCTGCCTGACGGAATCAAGGTTTCCGATGATCCGTTCCCCGCGGCCCGCTCGGCAGCCTATGCCAAATCCTATGATCTGCGGACATCGGAAGCGAGCAGTTATCCTCGAACAGGAGCGAGCGCGAAGCCATGACGAACGGCATCAAGACACGATTCTCCACCATCCAGCGCTTGTTGCACTGGCTGATGGCGATAGGCATCCTGGCAATGCTATTCATCGGCGTCGGAATGGTTTCCACCATCGGACGTGAGTATGTGCCGCTCTTGCTGACGCACAAGACGCTAGGGATCGCCATTCTTGTCCTTGCCCTGGTTCGCCTCGTTGTTCGCTTCATATCCGGCGCTCCACCGTTGCCCGCAGACCTTCCGGAACCGATGAAGCTTGCCGCCCATCTGTCCCACGTAGGTTTGTACGTGCTGATGATAGGGATGCCCTTGATCGGGTGGGCGATGTTGTCCGCCGCCGCTTATCCAGTCGTGCTCTATGGCGGCATAAGGCTCCCCCCGATACTGCCGCAGAGCGACACCCTGCACGCACTCCTCTGGAGCACGCATTACTATCTTGCCTTCGCGTTCTTCGCTCTTGTGTTGATGCATCTTGCGGCGGCGCTTTTCCACGGCCTCGTCCGTCGCGATGGGGTCCTCGAGACCATGCTGCCCGGCAGATAGCGGTAGTGTTCGTGGAAAGCTTATCGTCACCGCCAGGCCTTCGACCGAGGTAGCGCTGAGTGTGATCATTCGGCCATAGAGTTCGCTTTCCTGGAACCGTCCATTGGCGG
>NZ_AJWE01000061.1:0-70032 GCF_000281145.1 Rhizobium sp. CF142
GGCAGGCACGGTGGCCGCCATATTGGTGTGGATGCCAAGAAGGCCGGCAGGCTCCTGCACCGCCATCAACTCGGTCACGGCATTGCCCCAGTCGCCGCCCTGGGCGACATATTTCGTATAGCCGAGGCGCTGCATCAGTACGGCCCAGGCCTTGGCGATGCGCGGCGGGTTCCAGCCAGCCTCCTTCGGCTTGCCCGAGAAGCCGTAGCCCGGCAGCGAGGGAATGACGACATGGAAGGCATCGGCCTCGGTGCCGCCATAAGCAGTCGGGTCGGTCAGCGGCTTGATGATCTTCAGCTGCTCGATGATCGAGCCTGGCCAGCCATGGGTGATGATGATGGGAAGTGCGTCGTCGTGCTTGGACTTCACATGGATGAAATGGATGTCGAGGCCGTCGATCTCGGTGATGAACTGCGGGAAGGAATTGAGCCGGGCTTCCACCTTGCGCCAGTCATGGGCGCGCCAATATTTGGCGACCTTCTGGATGGTGTCGAGCCGCACACCCTGCGTATCGTCGGATACCGTCTCGCGGTCCGGCCAGCGGGTGGCGACGACGCGCCGGTGCAGGTCCTTCAGTTGCTCGTCCTTGAACTTGACGTGGAACGGGCGGATCGCATCGGGATCAGCGGCTGCCGCGAGCGCCGACGGCATCAGCGCCATCGTTCCGGTCGCTGCAAGTCCAAGCGTTGCTGCCTCCAGAAGCATACGGCGGTCCTGATCGATTTCTTCCCTGTCGGTAGGCATGGCGATCTCCTCAGTTCGCAATGTTTCAACTGCACCGCAGCGCCGGCAGGAACTTGCGAGAGAAGGCCGCGCACGGCCCGTCAGGGCCTGTGAGGCGCTGTCAGCTCCCGCAAGCCGCAATCGGTCATCCACTGAATGGGATCGAATGATTGCAGGCATACCAGGGGCCGCAAAAGCCTGTCTCCTCCCAAATCCTCACCCCGGCACCCTGCCCCGGCACGCCCAGGCGACCGAGGCAAACGACCGCGGCCCGTCCGGCTCTCCAGCCTCATAGGCATCCCTCACCGCGATATCGACCCTCGTACGCGTATACGCATCCAGTCCGGCTACATACTTGCCGAGAGGGCCTTCGCCTGATGCAATCGGGTCCCAGTAGTCGGCAAACGAGCCGTAATCCATGCGGATCGTGAGCGAGGTCTCCTCCACATCGGCAAGGCCGCTGCTGATAAAGCTCGCCTTCATCTCCCCGGGCTGCGTCATCGGCTGGAAAGAATAGCGATGGCGCATCGCCCGCGAATTCGCGTCGATCATGGCAACCGTATCCCACATCATGCGCATGCCCGACATGCCGCCATAATGATCCCAGACGGCGGCGGCAACGACACCGCCCGGGCGCACGACGCGCCGCATCTCGGCCACCGCCCTGCCGGCCTCCGGCACGAAATGCAGCATGAGCATCGAGATCGCCCGGTCGAAGCTGCTATCCTCGAACGGCAGCGCGCAGGCATCCGCTTCTCGAATGCTGATGCGGGGATCGGTATTGCGCCGGTTCGCGGCCTCCACGAAGACGGGCGAAAAATCGATGGCCGAGATCGCCTTCAGGTCGGGATTTTCCGCCAGCGTGAAGGTGAGGCTTCCCGTGCCGCAGCCGACATCGAGAATGCTCTCCCCATCCGCAAGCCCGGCAAAATCGATGAGCCCGGGCGCGAGCCTTCTGCTCCAGCGCCCCATCAGTTGCTCGTAACCATCGGCGCTTTCGACATTGAAACTCGACGGCATCGCAGTCTCCCTCAAAACGGGATAATGTCCACTTCGACATTAGGACTGCGCGAGCCAGGCCGCAAGTAAATCGGCTCTCTTTGTTTCATGCAATCGCCCATACAAAATCGCGGTGCAAGTTTGCCGAAGTCGCTACTCAGTTTTGGGCGCTCGCTTTGCCAGGAAACTCAATATTTTCCCGGAAATTCTTCCAGTTGCCACCCGTAACGGAAGTCCATTTACCCAGATGACATCAGGAACGTCAGTTTACGCCCTATAATCGAGGGCGATATTCTAACTCACACTGGCGAGCAGGCGTCCGAATGCGGCGTCGAAATCCTCCAGGCTGAAATTCTGCGGGTCGTCATGCCCGTCGCTCAGACCTTGATCGATTGCCGCATGAAATGCTGGAACGAGGCCGGTTTGGGCGCGCATGCTCGCCATGAGGTAAAGGAGCGCGAGCCGGTCGTACTGGGCCACCGAGAAACCGGGCGTTGGCGCGTTGCCATCAGGCTGGCTCGGGTGCTTCCGGCGCGGCTGCACATTCTCGATATGCAGGAACATGCCGCGCGACAAAGTGCCGATCTGCTGTTCCAGCTTGGTTGCGCGCCAAGGCACGCCAAAATCATGACCGACATAGATCTCGCCCCGGCGGTTGAGGAATATGTGCGCCTTGGCGTTCGACGGGCTCTTGAAGCCGTCGAGCCGATTGACCTGGTTGCTCGTATCGATGTCGGCGGGAAACTGCGCCACGTTCCCGAAATTCGGCGAACTCGTATCGTGAATGACGAAGTAGCGCGCCATCGGTGCCTGCGGATTGTTCGTGTTGCCGCGGGACAAGGGCGCGTCGAGACTGCCTCCCAGCCCGGCCTCGGTCAGTCCCTGGCCGGAAATTGCCTGTCGCAGCTTCGGCTTGGAGACGGTAACCGGCTGGCCGATGAAGCCGGCGAGATTGGACGGCAGCTGCGCGGGTGTGGCGTCGACATTTCCCAGTATTTTCACCTTGCGCAGCAGACAGGATGCCTGTTCGCCAGGGGTTCCCGCAAAGGCCATGGTCTCTGTGTTGAACTTGCATTTTCCAAAGGTCGCCGCGCTGAGCTGGCCGGTCGCACCGGCAAGTATCAGAATGCTCAATGGCAAAAGGTAACGCATCGCAAACTCCTCTCCTGCTTGCGTGGAAACATCACGGGCACATTGCGCCGCCCGTCAGGTTGAGCTTCTCCTTGGCAAAGGCGCACAATTTCGAGATGGCGTTCTCCGGCTTCAGACTGGTGTCCCGGCTGCCTGGGTAGACGATGAAGATCACGTCATGGCCGAGCCCGAAATTCTTGTAGGGATAAACATGTCCCGGTCCGACGCAGGCCGTCCCATCGCTGTTCCACTTCTTGCAACGGCTCTCGCCGATTGCCTCGAAGACCCTGCTCGATCCCTCGCCGAGCCGCATGAAAGGACCACCATCAGCGATCAGAACCGGCGTCCACCGGTCCTTGTAGACGACGACGCCCATATCGCCGAGCCGCAGCCCGGTCTTCTCAGCGAACATCCGGCCCATTTCACCGCTCTTGGCGCCGGTTATCTTGGAAAGGCCGGCCGTCGGCATCACGATGAAGGGAATGCGGTCCGGATCGATCTGTGCGGACTGCGCGGAAGGATTGGAGGACCCGGGCCACTTGTACGAGGTTTCCTTCAGATCGGTCGCACCGGGCAGACCGTTCCATGCCGCCCAGGATCCGTCGACGTCGAGCGCCATCTTGCTGCGCCAGTAGATCGCTCCGTCCTTGAGGCGTAGCAACGCCTTCACATTGCTGGGGTCGCGACTGCACAGATAGTACTGTTTCGATTCCGCGACACCAGGAAGCCTCAGGTTGAAACCGAGAAACTTGTCCTTCCTGCTCTGTCCGGCCGCGCCGTCGCAACCGACGAACTCTCCCCGGTAAGACTCGTCCAGCGGCGTTGCCGCGGAGAATTCGACGGCTTTGAGGGTGTCGGCCGAACTCGCCGGCGGTTCGGCGGCGCGAACGTGATTGGCGAGCAACGCGACGCCAAGCGTCACTAAAACGCGGGATAGTTGAAGCATGTAGAGAGACATGGTCTGCGGCTCCTCTGCTCGGCTTCGGTGCAACGTGAGCGACCCAAGTGACTATTCCATTTAATCTTGGATTGTGCAATATTAACGACAATAAAAACTACATTGTCTCCTCAGGTTGAAAGTATTTCCTCCAAAGATCTCGCAAGGACGGTGAAAATGCAGCGGCTGCTTCTTATGACCTTGAGAAACGTCGGGCTTGCCATTCTGCTCGTTGCGTGCGCCACGCGCGTCGCGCAGGCGGCAGAAACCGACCTGGCGTCGCTGACGGCTGAAATGCAACACCGCTTCGAGACGCGTATCAGCGGCGGCCAGTATATGAGGTCATCTTGCTCGCCGACGACTGATAACGACTGGCCGGGCGTCGAACTCCTGCGCTGCACCTACAGGGAACTGAACACCGAGGCGACGGTGACGCTCGCCTTGCCGAGCGCCGCACAGCTGGCACGCTGGACAGTCTCCGCCTGCCGCGACGCCGCAGCGACCGACATGAGGGCCTGCGCGCGCCACATCGAGAAGCGTATCTGGTCGGCTTCGAATGCCCAGTTTCCGGTGCGCGGCTATGTGATCGAGCCGCAGTCCGTCATCGGTGGGCCGGCGGACAGGGCCTACTGTTTTCTGTTCCGCGACGGCGTGACGGTAAGGACGGCCACGGTGACGTCACGCCCGCCGCAAGGCGGCAAATGCGCTCCGCAAACTGCGGAAAATGATCCGATCACCCGCGCCTTCACCTATGCGCGGATCGCGTCGACCACCCGGGCCGAGCTGGCACTTGCACCCGGCGCCCCGAGCGAGTCCGCTCTGGCCGGTACGGCTTTTCCCGATGCGGTGCGCAAGGAATTCGTCGCCGCATGGACCTCAGACCGCAACCGCCTGATCTCGGGTGCTGCTATCGCCGACAAGGCGAACGGGAAATTCCACTGACCGCGCTTTCCGGTTTTCCATTTAGTTCATCGAGGCGATGGCGGCATTGAGCGCCGTCGCATAGGCCACCCAAACGGCATAGGGCATGAACAAAACCGACGATATCCGGTCCCGCTTCCAAGACAGGCCGATGAAGGCAAGGATCAGCAAAAGCAGCGGGATGATGATCATCAACCCCAGGCTCGGCGATCTGAGGCCGAAGAAAGCCGGCGACCAGGCGAAATTCAGGACGAGCTGGGCGATCCAGCAGGTCATGACGGGTGACCGCCTGCTGCGCGCATAGGTGCGCGCGCCTGCAATGCCGATGAGGATGTAGAGGATCGTCCAGGCCGGGCCGAACAGCCAGTTCGGCGGCGTGAACCAGGGCTTGGCGAGTGACTGGTACCATTCATCCGGCAGATTGATGAGACCGATGAGAAGCCCGCCGCCGAGCGTGAGCAGAATGAAGACGAGATAATGATCGAACCGGTGCAACGGAACCCCCGCGTGAGTGACGATGGAAGTGGCGCCCAGCGGCCTGCCGTCAAGAGCGCGCACCGCAAACGCGCTCGACGCTCATGCTGAAGGCGCTTTCGCACGGCCGCTGATGCTGGCGGCAAGACCGCTACCGCCTCTCATCCGGTCGCATGGCCGGCCGGAGCAACGTACCAAACTCGCATACTAACGCAGGGATTTGTTCACCCTGATCGCGCTGGACATGCCATGAGCGCCTACGCAAGGCCGGTGAGTTAGGCTACAATTCGCCAATCTGCTTCCAGATGCAATGTGAGCAACCCCGGCCAAAGATCGGGGCGCGCAGAAATTTCTCGCCATATCTCGTGCCGACACCACTGCGAATTTCATTCACCAGCGGAGGCGAATATGCCGTCAAACAAGACTTTGCAGGAACTCATCGACTACACGACCGTGCGACCCTATGCCAGCGAACTGTTCGGCATCTACCAGCCGCTGCTCGGCTGGAAGTCGAAGCGGCTGGAACACCGGTTCAACGACGGCTTCAAGCAGGATAAACAGTCGCTGCTGAACCGGCTGAGGACCCAGTTCAACCCGCAGGTCAGCATCAACTACCGCGAGGGCTGCCAGGTCGCCATCATCATGAAGCCTGGCGCGCTGCAGCTCGGAGAGCCGCGTTCCTTCGACAGCATCGTGCTCGAAACGGTGGCCAAGAAGCTGCCACCGCACGAAGAGTACAAGCCGGACCTCTGGCGCGACATCATCACCCGCGACACCATTGAATCGATCTTCAAGCAGGTGGTGATCCCGCAATACAGCGCGCTCTATACCGAGCACTGCCGCAGCAACACGACGCCGGTGCGTCTCGCCATGAAGGCGGACAGGGGCGAAGCGGACAATCAACGGGTGCTCTACATGAAGGCATTCGAGAGCCAGCTGCGCAACGAGTCCTCGCATGCAGGCGCGCTGCTCTACCTGACTGAGCATAATCACCACGCGCAACTCGAACAGATCTTCTACAGCCTGAAGGACAACGCGCTGCAAGTCGCCAACCTCTCCGCTATCCTCGGCGCGCTGCAACTCGTCGACGGTTATCTCAGCATCGACAACCTGAACCCGCAGGACCAGGAGGACATCCGCCGGGTGGCGCTCTCGCCGATCAGCGTCGTGCACCTGTTCCGCCAGTATTTCTTCGAGCTGGATTCCTTTCTCGGCTCGCCGGTCAGTCACGTCTGGATGAGTCCGGGTTCCACCGTCGAGCTGATCGAGGTGCAGACGCGGCGCGTGCTCGTCGAGAAGACCCTGGAGACCTTTTCCGAAACCACCACCAAGACGGAAACCGAAACGACCGAGCAGGACGAAATCAGCGAGGCGGTCAAGGAGGACAACAAGCAGGACATCAAGTTCGGCGCGAGCGTGACCGCGTCATACGCTTCCGTCACGGCCACATCCAGTTTCGACTACGCGACCTCGCAGCAGACCGCACGCGAGGAGTCCCACAAGCGCATGCGCCAACAGACGGAGAAGCTGTCCACCGAGATACGCAAGAACTACAAGACGACGTTCCGCACCGTAACCGAGACGACCGACACGTCCAGCAAGCGTTACCTGCTCACAAACTCGACGCAGGCGCTCATCAATTACGAGCTGCGCCGGAAGATGCGCCAGGTGGCCGTCCAGGTGCAGGACGTCGGCACGTATCTTTGCTGGCAGACCTACGTCGATCGACCCGGTGAATCGCTCGGCATCGCCGACCTAATGCACATCGCCAAGCCGGCGGAACTGGACGGGTTGCACGCGCCGGACGAGATCCCGATGCTGCAACCGTTCAGCGAAGGCAAGATGGTCACGATTCCGTTCATCTCGGTCGAGGACACCGACGCGGACAATGAGGGCGAGGTCTACAAGGACGGCGTCGAGGTCGACGATTCCGAGGTATTCGGCAACCTGGAGAAGATACAGGCCGACTTCCCGATCGAGTGTATCTGCCCGAAGGGCAATTACGTGCTGACCGGCGTCGAGTTCGACGGCCAGGGCAAGCCGGTGGCCGCCTCGCGCAAGGGCGACATCGTCAATGCCGGCGACAAGGCGAAATTCACGCTGCACCTCGACAGCGCAGATTTCCAGGGCCAGAACAGCGTGCAGGTGAAGCTCACGCTCCACTGGACACCGGCAGATGGCGCCAACGACGAAGCGGTCAAGAAGAACAAGGAGAACGTCGAGGCTTTCAAGGCGAAGGAGCAGGCGGAATATCAGAAAGCCTTCGTTCAGAATGCTAAGGACCGCATCAAGCTCACGCACCAGATCAAGCCGCGGCCGAGCGAGGACCTGCGTGAGGAAGAGCGCATCGTCGTCTACCGCAAGCTCATTCAGGACATGCTGATGCACGGCATAACCATGCCTGATGACCGGACCCGGCATGTCGTGGCCGAGCTGATCAACTCAATCTTCGACATCGACAAGATGCTGTACTTCGTCGCGCCCGAGTGGTGGCGGCCAAGGCTTCGCGTGTACACGCAGCAGCTCGGTGAAACCAAGGCGGCGCCGAGCAATTTTCTCACCGCTGTCGCGGCGAGCACGGTGACCAAGGGGATCGCCAAGACGATGTATTCCTTCAGCGCCAGCCAGCAGGCCGCAAAACTCGCCCCCAGCACCATCGGCTGGGGCGGCATCGACGATCCGCGCCGCGACAATTACTACATCACCGAGGATTCCGAGGCCGCGCGGTTCGGCAGCTCGCTCGGCTGGCTGCTGCAGCTTGATGGTGACGACATGCGAAACGCCTTCCTCAACGCGCCCTGGGTCAAGGCGGTGATCCCGATACGTCCGGGAAAGGAGGAAGCGGCAATCAACTGGCTCAAAGGCGTCGAGGGGTTCAACGGCATCGGCGACGCCGACATCTATCAGACCAACAATCCCGACGAGAAGGACATCAACGGCAATCCGCTTGATGGCCAGAAGGTGATCGACGTGATCATGGACCTGGCGAAGAAGATCCGCCGCAAGCATGCCGAGGGTGTCGAGAACGGCCAATATCCGAAGGAGAGCGAGATCGCCGATCCGACGCTGGTCGACGAGGATAATGTGGTGACCTCGACGCCGATCGACCGCGTCTACGAGCACGGCTTCTATCCCCTCAAGGATGGCTTCCGCGCCAATGTCACCGCCAATTACGAAGTATTCGACCAGTGGTTGGAAATCCTGCCGACCGATCAGGTCGTGCCGGTGGAAGTGAAGTACGATCCGAAAACAGGACGGCAGGTGTGACGACACGCTACGTCAACGCGACGAAGGGCAAGACGAGCGGCAAGTTCGACACGGCTCTGACACCGGCGCGCAGCATCGCAGCTGCGCTCAAGGTTGCGGTTGCCGGCGACACGATCGTCATCCAGGACGCCGAGAGCTACAAGGAAGGCGAGCTGGTGATCGACAAGCCGCTCACCCTCGTCAGCAGCTTCCTTGTGGCCAATCCGTCGGCCGATCCGACCGCGGCCGGGTTCGATGCAAAGAAGCTGCCCGAACTCACGATCAAATCGGGCGCGCGCGCCCGTGTCCTGCGCATCACCGGCACGCCTGCGACCCGCGCGAGCGCCGGACCGGTCGTGATCAAGGGGCTGCGCATTCGCGGCGGTCGTTCCCTGCATACGGGCACCGAACCTGCGCAGGGAGCCGGCGGTGGCATCGCGGTCGTCGATATCGACAATGTCACGATCGAGCGCTGCGTCTTCACCGACAATCAGACCGAGACTGCGCCGATCGGCTCCTGGCCCGAAGCCGATCGCAAAGCCTTTCGCGATGCGGTGGTCGATCTGGTGGGCGCGATCTTCACGCCGACGGTCGAGTCCTACATCAATACGCTCATCGACACGGCCAACGTCGCCCTCGCCCTTGCCGGACATCCGAATCTCGCGCCGATAAGCCGTGCCAATATCCTGACGGATATGGGCAAAGCGTTCGATTCGGGGCTCGGACCTGGCCGGCCGAACCACTGGCTGGCCGGACAGGCCTTTGGCGGTGGCGCGGCGGCGGTGTGGGCCAGCCCCACCTTCCGCCGCTGCCTGTTTCGCGGCAACACGGCCGAGGGCCGCGGCGCAGGCATCGCCGTGGTCGGATACGGATGGCCGACGGTCGACACATGCCTGATCGACGGCAACCGTTCGGGGAGCGAGGGACGCCGTGATGGCGGCGGCATCGGCTGCGAGGTGGCGCTGCCGGGCAAGCTCTCGCGCAACCTGTCTGAAGTCGACATGGTGAAGTTCCTGACCTCGAAACTGGGGGCGGTGAAGGCAACTATCGGCTCGCCCCTTGCCTACATCAGTGTGTGGGACATCGTCCGCTACGCCATGTGGCTGGCGAACCCCGTCACGCCGAGCCCACCTGTGCGCGGCATCAAGGCTGTGATTTTGGACCTGATCAATAACCGCAAGAATGAAGCAAAGGGCCACCTGCTCTATTTCCTCAGCAGCTCGGCCTTGAGCCTCAACAAGTGGGACGCATGGAATGCTGACGAGATAGCCCGCGCGCAGACTACAGCGGTCAGCATTTCCGACAGCACGCTGTCGAAGAACTGGTGTGCGGATGACGGCGGCGGGCTCTATGCTTCGGTCCTGTCGCACGTCAACCTCTCCAGGAGCAAGGTGCTGCAGAACACGGCCCACAGCAGCGGCGGCGGCCTGCGCTTCTCCATGGGCTCGGCGGCAAATGTCAGCAGCTGCGAGCTATTGGGCAACACGGCGGAGGTCAACGATCCCAAAGGCAAGCTGATCGCAGGCGGCGGCGGTATGTCGGCGCGCAATGTCGATTTGGTGCTGAAGGACACGCGCATCGGGCCGACCGCGTCGACGATCGGCACGGATTCGAACGTGTGCAGCGATCATGCAGGCGGCGGATTGGCGTTTCAGGCGGACACTGAAGGTGAACTCGCCGGCATCCCGGACCTGTGGACCGTCATCATGGTCGAAGTCTTCGGTGTTCGCGCCGTCAACGTGCTGATCAACGCAGGTTGCACGATCGTCCACAACGGCGCTGGCTATACGTCGCGCCGCGCGGCAATTGGCAGCCCGACGAAATCCAAGGGAGGCGGGGTCTGGTTTTTGCAGGGGGCATTCCCCGACGCGCCGAGGCTGACGCTGAAGATCGATGCCGTGGCGACGGTCGTCAGCGGCAACCTCGCGCAAAACAAGGCGTATCTGTCGAAAGTGCAGCCCGGCACGACCATCGCAACCGCCAACGACGTCTGCATCCAGAACATGATCGCGCGGCAGGAATGGACGGAGGCGAACTATCGTGCGCTGGTGACGGCGGGAGCATTGGATTTCAAGGCATGAGAGTGTCGCAGGTCGGCCCCCTCAGGCATCCTGCCAGTAGCGTTTCGGCGCACGGCCGAAGACGCGTTTGAAGGCATTGCCGAAGGCGCTCTCGGAGGAATAGCCGAGGCTGGCGGCAAGGCCTGCCACCGTCGCTTGCCTGCGGCGCAGTGCCTCGCGGGCGCGGTGCATGCGCCAGCGGGTGACGTAATCGAGGGGCGCAATGCCGACCAGATCGCGGAAACGCTGCGCAAAGGCGGAGCGCGACATGCCGGTGCGGCTTGCGAGCTCGCCCACGGTCCAGCGGTATCCGGGGTCGTTGTGAACAAGGCTGATCGCCTTGCCGATGACGGGATTGCCGAGCGCGCCGATCCAGCCGGCATTTTCAGGCCCGACGCGGGCGACATGGGCGCGCAGCGCCTGCACCAGCAGGATATCGCCCATGCGCCGCGTCATGAGCGTGGAGCCCATCTCGCCGGCCCCGAGCTCGTCGTCAAGGGTCGCGAGTGTGCCACAGAGAACAGCCGCCGCGCGGTCACCTGCCGGTATATGGATGAAGGGCGGCAGCGCATCGAGGAGCAGCTGCGCATTGCCGCCGCCTATGACAAAGCTGCCGCCGATCAGCGCCGTCTCGTCGCCGCCATGCCGGGCAATGTTGGAATGCTCCCAATCGAAGAAGGCGATGCCGTCCTCTGGTTCGCTCTGGAGGTCGTTGGCGATCACATAATCAGGCGCATTGGCAAGCAGAAAGGTGTCGCCGGCCGCAAGTGCAAAGGGCGGCTCGCCGGGCAGGATGATCCAGCATTCACCCCTGATGACGGCGACGAATTTCAGCGCCGACTTCGGCGGAAAGCGGAAGGCCCATTGCCCGCCCACCTCGAAACGCGTGCAGCGGGCGCTCTCGATATCGACGAGCGAAAACATATCGGAGAGTGGATCGATCATGATTTTCGGACGATCTCGACGAAATGACGGAGCTTGCAGCATAGATTCTCCAGCCTGTCGCTGCAATCCTTGAAACAAGCATCAAGGAGAAAGACGATGTCACCGATCAAGGACAAGGTTATCGCGATTACCGGTGCCAGCAGCGGGATCGGCGAAGCGACTGCGCTGCTGCTGGCCGAACGCGGCGCGAAGATCGTGCTCGGCGCAAGGCGTACCGAGAAGCTGGAAGCGTTGGCGCGGCGCATCAAAGGGCACGGCGGCGAAGCGATCTACCGCACCGTCGACGTAAAGAAACGCACCGATCTGGAAGCGCTCGTCGCACTCGCCTGCGACACTTATGGAAAGCTCGACGTGCTGATCAACAATGCCGGCATCGGTCCGATCTCGCCGATGGACGAATTGCGGGTCGAGGATTGGGAGGAGATGATCGACGTCAATATCAAGGGGCCGCTCTATGGCATTGCAGCCGCCCTGCCCGTCTTCCGCCGCCAGGGTTTCGGCCATGTCGTCAACACGCTCTCGACGGCGGGCATCAGCATCAAGCCGACCATGGCGGTCTATGCCGGCACAAAGAATGCCATGCGCACCATTGCCGAGGGCCTGCGGCAGGAGGCCGGCCCGCATTTGCGCGTCACCAGCATTTCGCCGGGCTTCATCAGGACCAATTTCGCAGACTCCCTGACCAGCCCGGCCGTGAAAGCCGGCATCACCAAAAGCATGGAGGAGATGGCGATCACGCCCGACGCGATCGGCCGCGCCATCGCCTTTGCCATCGAGCAGCCTGACGATGTCGATGTCGGCGATATCGTCATCCGTCCGACGGCGCAGGCGTGAGGATACGGTCCAGGCGTGAGGATGGCGCCACTCGCAAGCGCCAACCATATGAGAAGGAGTGCCGTACCCTCCGCATGCTCGGGCCTGTCCCGAGCATCTGCAACGTCACAACGGGGTCGACAGCTCAGATCGTCGGGACAAGCCCGAGGATGACGGAAACTGCGGTCGTCGCGCTACGGAATGTGAAACCTCACGCCTTGTCGAGCACACTCCAGTCAAAGACCTTCGCCCAGTCGGCATAGCTGTGCCAGCCAACATCAGGGAAATCCCGGCGGAGTGCCGCGATATCGGCGGAATAGCCCGTGCGGTCGAACCATTCGAACATCAGCGCCGCATCTTCGCTCTGCTGGCGCATGGCCGCAATCGGCAGCTCCTGGAAACGGATCGGCCGGCCGAGCGCCTCGGTGAGAATCTTCGCCTGCTCCTCGCCGGAGAGCTCGTCGCCGGCAATATCGAAACGTTTGCCGAAGACCTGCTCGCGCCGCTCGGCAAGGGCGGCGACAAAATGGCCGATATCGTCGATGGCGATCTGCTGCAGCTTGCGGGCCGGCGGCATCGCCGCGGCGTAGACGCCCTGCTTCAGGCCGCCTATCGACCAAGGGGCTACGGTATTTTCCATGAAGGCGACGGGCGCGCTGATCGTATAGGGAATGCCGAGCCCGGCCACATGCTGCTCGACCAGATATTTGCTGTCGAAATGCGGAATGCCGGTCTTCCTGTCGGCATCGCCGACCGAGCCGTAGATGAGATGGCCGATACCGGCCTCCCTGGCCGCGTCGGCTGCGGCAATGCCCTGGCGCGTCTCCGCCTCGATGCCGGCCTCATAGCTGTTGCCCATCAGGTACATCGTATCGACGCCCTTGGCCGCCGCAACGACGGAGGCCTTGTCGTCGAGATCGCCGGCGACGACCTCGATACCCGCAGCGGCAAGCCTCTTTGCGCCGTCGCTGTCCGGCCGGCGCGTCAGCCCCTTGACGCGGTGGCCGCGCGAAGCAAGCGCACGGGCAACGGCGCCGCCCTGCTGGCCGGTCGCGCCCGATACGAGAATGGTTCTGGTGTTGCTCATGGTCTCTGCTCCTTGTCGATGGCAGTTGCTGATGGTGCAGATTTAGGATTGTTGCATTAGGTCATAATGGCCTACAAATGCAAAACATCGTCCCATTAAAAGCAACAATGATAGATCTCAACGACATCGTGATCTTCTCCCGCGTCATCGAAACCGGCAGCTTCACCGCAGCCGCCCGGCTGCTCGGCATGCCCAAGACGACTGTCAGTCGCCGGGTTGCAGCCCTCGAACGCGATCTCGGCGTGCGGCTGCTGCAGCGCACGACCCGCAGCCTCGGCATGACGGAGGCCGGGCGGCTCTACTACGAGGAGGCAAGCGAGGCGCTCAGGAAGATCGAAGGCGCCAACAACAGGCTTGCCGAAGCGAAAGCCGAGCCCTCGGGCACCATCCGCATATCGGCTCCCGTCGGCTTTAGCGGCCATTTCCTGCAGGCGGCGACCTTCGAATTCATGGCGACCTACCCGAAAGCGAAGGTCGAGCTGCGGCTGACCGATGAGCGGCTGAACCTCGTCGACAATGGCATCGACCTCGCCTTCCGCACCGGATCGCTGGAGGATTCCACCCTGATTGCCCGCAAGCTCGGCCCCACCTATCGCCTGCTCTGCGCCAGCCCCGCCTATCTCGCCCGCGCCGGCACGCCGTCCGCACCTGATGATCTCGCAGGCCATGACTGCGTCATCGCCGGGCCATCGGCCACCCAGGCGCAATGGGTGCTGGAGGGACCGCATGGGCAGGAAACGGTGTCAGTCTCAGGGCGCTTTGCCGCCAATGAAATGCAGGCGGTCATGGAGGCCGCGATCGCCGGCTACGGCATCGCGCAACTGCCCTATGGGATAGCCTTCGCCTGCATCGCAGACGGCCGGCTGCAGCGCGTGCTCGACGGTTACACGACGGCGTCAGGCGGCCTGCATGTCGTCTATCCCAGCAGCAAACACCTCTCGCCGCTGGTGCGCGCCTTCATCGAACTCGCGGAAAAGCGGCTGCATCAGGCAGACGCACGACACGTTCTGCCTGATGACGTCTAAAGCACCGTGCGTCTATTAGGCCGCAAGGCCTGTCTCATTTGCTTCCCGGGCCTGACAACTGCTCCATCACCTGATCGAGATTGAAGGTCGCCGGCTTCTGACGGATCGGATAGTCCTTGAAGCTTTCCAGCCATTTCGCGACGATCACCTGCGACGGGACGAGCAGGAAGGCACGCGCGAAGAGCCAGGTATCGTATTCGATCGACGTGTCGCCCCGCTCAAAAGGGTCGGCACGCAGGTTGAAGATCTTCGGCACACGCAGATTGGTAAATTCGCGCTGCCACACGCCGAAACCCTCGGCTTCCTGTTCCTTGAATACTACCTTCCAGTCCTGCACCCGAAGGGAGACCAGTTCGCCATCGTCGTTCCAGTAGAGGAATTCCCGGCGCGGCCCCTCGTTCACCTCGCCCCGGAAATAGGGCATCAGGTTATAGCCGTCGAGAAACACCTTGAAGGTCTTGCCGCCGGCCTGGTAGCCCGCTTTGCACTTCGCGACGATATCGGACTCGCCAGCCGCCGCGCAGAAGGTCGGGATCAGGTCGTAATGGGCGAACATGTCATTGTAGACTGTGCCGGGCTTGATGACGCCGGGCCAGCGCATGACCATCGGCACGCGGTAGCCGCCCTCCCAGTTGGTCGCCTTCTCGCCGCGAAACGGCGTGCTGCCGCCATCCGGCCAGGTCATCACCTCTGCGCCGTTATCCGTCGTGTAGACGACGATGGTGTTTTCGGTGACGCCAAGATCGTCGAGCTTCTTGAGGAGCAGGCCGACCATGCCGTCATGCTCCACCATGCCATCAGGATAAAGTCCCTTTCCGGTGACACCTTCGGATGACGCCTTCAGATGCGTATTCACATGCATGCGCGTGGAATTGAAATAGCAGAACCACGGCTTGCCGCTCTTGTTCTGCCGGTCCATGAAATCGAGCGCTGCATCGCAGAATTCCTGGTCCACCGTTTCCATGCGCTTCTTCGTCAGCGCGCCGGTATCCTCGATGCGGCCATCGGCAAAGGAATGGATGACGCCGCGCGGGCCGAAGCGCTTGCGGAATTCCGGGTTCTTCGGATAGTCGGGATTTTCGGGCTCCTCCTCGGCATTGAGGTGATAGAGGTTGCCGAAGAACTCGTCGAAACCGTGGTTGGTCGGCAGGAATTCGTCCTTGTCGCCAAGATGGTTCTTGCCGAACTGGCCGGTATTGTAACCCAGCGATTTCAGAAGTTCGGCAACGCTCGGATCCTCCGGCCGCAGCCCGAGATCGGCGCCCGGCAGGCCGACTTTGGTCAGCCCGGTACGGATCGGCGACTGGCCGGTGATGAAGGCGGCGCGCCCGGCCGTGCAGCTCTGCTCGCCGTACCAGTCGGTAAACAGCGCACCCTCATTGCCGATGCGGTCGATATTCGGCGTCCTGTAGCCCATCATGCCGCGATGATAGATGCTCGGATTGTACCAGCCGATATCGTCGCCCATGATCATGAGGATATTCGGCTTGGCCGCTGCCGCGCCGCTTCCCGCCGTACCGGTCGCGGCCTGCTGCGCCCTTGCGCCGGGTGCAGCCGCCGAAACGGCCAGTGCGGCAAGCGCCAGCGAACTGCCGCCGAGCAGGATATCGCGGCGGCGGACTGAAATTCCCTCATCACTGCTGTCGTGCTTGATTGCGTCTGTGCTGTCTTCGCTCATGGCGGTTCCTCCCTCGCCTGATCCGGCCCATGGGCCGAGACCTGAAGATGCAACTTGCGCTGCAAGGAAAGGCAGATCATGGGCGCCGGGGGAAGTACGTTACGGTAAACGGCGCCCGTAAACGGCTGTTGCCAAACGCGCCGGACTGACGGAAGCTGAGGTCACCAGGAGGTGATTGCGCTGATGGCAACGACGACAGCGATCAGGCATCCGGCAAAAGCCGGCAACGCAGGCATCTGCCGCGGCTGCTGGGACCAGATGCATATGCCGATCCCGATCGGCGGCCCGCTCTCGCTGCCGCTGCGCGCCTTCGGCATCACCAGAAGCAAGATGAACCCCGATATCTGCACGATCTGCGAGCGCTCGTTCCAATATGTGAAGAAGCAGCGCCACATCACCTCGGGCGCCACCATCCTGTTTGCCGATATCAGGGGCTATACGGGCCTGTCGGAACGCATCGGCGCCGTCGAACTCAGCCAGATCGTCAGCCTGTTCCAGACTCGTGCGGCAGAGGCGATCTGGGCAAACGACGGCATCGTCAACAAACAGATGGGCGATGGGCTGATGGCGATCTTCAACTTTCCCATCAAGCGCGAAGACCATGCTGCAGCCGCAATCCGTGCCGGCAGGGATATCCAGCGCTTCTGCGGCGAAGCGCTTGCCGGCATCGATGTCAGCGAGCCGCTCGGCATCGGCGTCGGCATCCATACGGGCGATGTCCAGATCGGCGAGTTCTCAAGCTTCCACAGCGATTTCACGGCGATCGGCGGCGTGGTCAACCAGGCCGCAAGACTGGAATCGCAAGCACAGCCGGGCGAGATCGTGGTCTCGGCCGATGCGGCCCGTCAGGCGCCGGCGCTTACGGTCGGGAGCGAAGTGCGGATGTTATCGCTGAAGGGCTTCGAGCAGCCGGTGGAGGCGCGGGTTTTGCGGGCGGAGTGAGCGCGGATGCCTCCTGGCATGCCCTGCCCGTCTCCCCGGGAACGCGAAACAATGCCTGCCTCCCGCAACAGGACTGCCCGGCCGCACCCGCAAGCGGGGTGGCCGGGCGCCGACGGCGGCTTTGGGTCGCCGCCGGCCCGGATTATGACTGGATCTGTGGTCTTGCGGATTTCGCAAGCGCCGCGCTCAGAACCGCCGCGACGAGGATGTTCGCCGCAAGGGCCAGAAGCCCGGTATAGACGGTGAAACTCGCGCCGCCGATGGTCACCGCGTGCAGCGGCTTCCAGCCCGCGTCCCAAACGAGGTATGTGCCGCCGAAGAAGCCGACGAACCAGCCGGCGAGCAGGCCCGGTGCCCGGAACCAGCCGGTATAGAGGCCGAAGACTAGGGCCGGCAACGTCTGCAGGATCCAGATGCCGCCGAGCAGCTGCAGGTCGAGGGCAAACTGCGTCGGCAGGAAGAGGATGACGAGCAGCGCGCCGACCTTGACGATGAGCGACGTGATCTTTGCGACCTTCGCCTCGCCTGCAGGCGAGACTGCCGGATCGACATAGGCCTTCCAGAAATTGCGGGTGAAGAGGTTGGCCGCACCGATGCTCATCACGGCCGCCGGCACCAGCGCGCCGATGGCGATCGCCGCGAAGGCGAAGCCGGAGAACCAACCCGAGAACAGTGTCTTGAACAGGACCGGCACGACGTCATTGGCGCTGTCGAGCTTCAAGCCGGCCGCATGGCCCATATAGCCGAGCAGCGCCAACAGGCCGAGCAGCAGTGTATAGGCCGGCAGCAGTACCGCATTCTTGCGGATCGTGTTGCCGCTGTTGGAGGCGAAGATGCCGGTCAGCGTATGCGGATACATGAAGGCGGCGAGCGCCGAACCCAGCGCCAGTGTCGCATAGGCGACATACTGGTGGGGGCCGAGAAGCAGGCTTCCCGAGCCCTTGGCCTGGAAGGCGGCGTCAGCGGCATTGAAGACATTGGCGTAGCCGCCGAGCTTCGAGGGGATCAGTGCCACGGCGGCAATCACCACGATATAGATCATGATGTCCTTGACGAAGGCGATCAGCGCCGGTGCGCGCAGGCCGGCGGAATAGGTGTAGAGCGCCAGCACGATGAAGGCGATGGCAAGCGGCAATTCGCCATGCAGGCCGAGCGCCTTCAAGACCGCCGTCATGCCGACGAGCTGCAGGGCGATATAGGGCATGGTGGCGATGACGCCGGTGGCCGCTACGGCAAGTTCCAGCCCGCGTGAACCGTACTGGCCGTGCACGACGTCAGCAGCAGTGACATAACCGAACTCCTTCGCCCGCTTCCAGAGCACCGGCATGACCATGAAGACGAAGGGATAGACGATGATCGTATAGGGCAGCGCGAAGAAACCGTAGGCGCCGACCGTATAGACGAGCGCCGGCACGGCGATGACCGTGTAGGCGGTGTAGAAATCGCCGCCAACGAGGAACCAGGTGATCCAGGTGCCGAACGAGCGGCCGCCGAGACCCCACTCGTCGATATGGGCGAGCGTTTCGGGCTTGCGCCAGCGGGCGGCCACGAAGCCCATGATCGTGACCAGAACGAAGAAGAAGATGAAGACGGAAAGCGCCGCCACGTTGATGTCACTCCCCATCGCGCACGCTCCTGTAGGCGATCCAGATCAGCACTGCGGTGATCGGCACCCAGAGCAGTTGATACCAGTAGAAGAAGGGAAAGCCGAAAATGACCGGCTCGTGGAAGTTATAGAACGGCACCCAAAGGAGGCCGATATAGGGAATGAGCAGCAGCCAAAGCGCCGCCTTCCCGGTCGATTTGTGATTCACGATGATATCCTCTCGTCCTGAGCGCCCGGGCGCCTGCCCGGCCAGACGGAGAAAGATCTTGGGCCGATCCGGCGGCAAAAGCCGCGGCGGGTCGCATGGCTGGCGGATTTTTCTCCCTTGGGCACAGATCCTCCGCTGTGCGCAAGCCCTTGCTAGAACAGGCAGCGCGCGCGCCTCAAGACGCGCGGCGGGGATGTTGGCGCCGGACTACCCACTGGTGGGTAGCTCCGCCAGCGCATCGGGATGCTCCAGCACGAAGCGCACGAGATCAGCGGTCGTGGAGACGCCGAGCTTGCGCTTGAGATGTTTGCGATGCGTTTCGACGGTCGCCTCGCTGATTCCGAGTTCGTCGCCGATCTCGCGATTGCTCTTGCCCGCAGCCACCAGCCATGCCACCTCGTGCTCGCGCCGGGTCAGGCGTTCGCCTGTTGGCAGCGGGCCGGCGTTGAGCAGCAGATCCCTCACGCCGCTGGAAAAATAGGTCTGCCCGCCCGCCACCGTCGCGATCGCCTCCACGACCTCGGACGTTGGCACCTCCTTGAGCACGTAGCCCGCAGCACCGCGCATGATCGAAGACGAAATATACTCGCGGCTGTCGTGCATCGACAGCATGACGATGCGGCTTTCCGGGCTCTCGGCCTTGATCAGCGCTATGGCGTCGATGCCGCTGGTCTTCGGCATGTTGATATCGAGGAGCACGACGCGGGGGCGCAGCGCCCGCACGAGCGGCAGCGCCTCGGCCACGTCGTTCGCGCCGCCAACGACGCTGACGCTATCGTAGGTGTCGAGAACCTTCCTCAGCCCGTCGACCACGACAGGATGGTTGTCGACCAGAAATACGGTGATCGGTGTCATCGTCCGCCCCTTTTATACGGCCGTTTCACGCGGCCATCTCATGCGGCTCTTGTCGCGGCGTCCGCCAGCGCAGCCGATCGCGGCAGCATCACCTGCAGCCTCGTGCCTTCTTCCGTTCCGCCGATAATCACGATCCCGCCGAAATGCGCAACACGCTCGCGGATGTTCTGCAGGCCGAGACCTTCGTTCTGCTTGACGAAGCCGGACGGCAGGCCGAGGCCGTTATCGGCGATCTGCATCCTGGCGCGCCCGTTCTCGCTCCATAGCCTGATTTCCAGCGCCGTGGCCTTCGAATGCCGCTCTACATTGTTCAGCGCCTCCTGGGTGACACGAAAAAGAGCGGTGCGCGCGTCGGGCGAAAGATCGTCCACGAAGGTCTCCATGTCCGTCGTCAGCGCCAGCCCGGTGCGCAGCGAAAATTTCTCCGCAAGGTTCTTGATGGCGGCAGCCAACCCCATATCGTCAAGGACGCGCGGCCGCAGGTCATGCGAGATTTCGCGGATCTCGCGGATCGTGGCATTGAGCCCCCTGACGCTTTCATCAATGGCCTCCTTCAGCTCCTCCGTTTCCGCACGTCGCCCCGCAAGCTCCATCGCGAAGCGCACGCCGAGCATGTCCTGCGAGATGCCGTCGTGCAGCTCCCGCGCCAGCCTGGTCCGCTCGGATTCCTGCGTGTCGATGACGCGCTGCGTCAGCTGCTTCAGCGCCCCGTCGGCCATTCGGCGCTCGTCGAGCGTGAGATAGAGGCAGGTCGAAAAGACGATCACCACCGCCGGTACGGCAAACAGCGCGACGATGATGAAGCTCTGCCGCGTGCGCTCGCGCAGCGCCGCGTTGGCCGCCGAGGTCTGGACCGCGACATCGTCCAGATAGGCGCCCGTGCCCAGCACCCAGCCCCATTTGGGAAGCGCCACAACGTAGGAGATCTTGTCGGCGACGGCGTCGGTGGAGGGTTTCTGCCACTTGTAGCGGTGATAGCCGCCACCGCTTCTGGCGGCGGCGATAAGCTCGCGGATGACCCGGTCGCCGTCAGGGTCCACCAGCGTCATCCAGTTCCGGCCGTTGCGGAACGCCTGCCGGGGATGGACGACGTTGTTGCCCGCGTAGTCGTAAACGAAGAAATATCCGTCCTTGCCGTAGTCGAGCGAATTCAGGATCGCGGCGACGCGCTCCTTGGCGGCGTCGTCATCCACCCCCGCACCATCGTAGGCAGACTGGATGGATGACATGGCCACACCGACGAGATTGGCGATCTCCCCTTCTTTCGAGCGCAGCATCGCTTCCTCGAACGCGGCCGAATTGCTGCGCGCAAGCTTGGCCGACTGCCAGGTGAGCAGCATGGTGACCGCCAGCGTGACCACGATCAGGGGACCGACAGCGAGGACCAGGATTTTCGATCTGAACGTCATTGACACCCTTCCCGTCATTCGACCGGTGGCACAGCGGCCCTTGGTTCTTGTGACGAAGTTTTGCCTCCACCACAAGATCGCCGGCCGGCCGCTCGACATCGGCGCCGGCATCCATACCGGCGATGTCCAGATCGCCGGCGTGGTCAACCAGGCGGCAAAGGTGCAATCGCAGGCGCGGCCGGGCAAAAAACAAAACCGCTTGCATTTAAATCCGAACGTTCGTATTTTTATCCGTGAAAACCGGGAACCCTATCTGTGACGCGAACGCGCAAGATCACCACTGACGATATTCTCGACGCTGCCGAGCGCGTCGTCGTACGATCAGGTGCGGCAGGGCTTTCGATCGATGCCGTCGCCAGGGAGGCGGGCGTCAGCAAGTCGCGCGTGGTCTACGACCATAAGACCAAGAGCGCGCTCTTGGAAGCGCTGGTCGACCGCCGCGTCGGGGCCGATGTCGCCCATATGCAGGAATGCGTGAAGGCGGCTGCCGATACCCCTCACCCGGAGCTTTACGGCCGCATTGCTTCGGCCGACAAGACGCTCGACGATACCGACCGCGCCGTGGCGATGGCGATCAGCGCTTCCATGTCGAGCGAAGAAAATCTTCAGCAGATCATCCGCAGATGGGTGGTCGACGATCTGGCGGCCATGGCCGCCGGGCCGAAACCGCGGGCGGCGCTGATGGCCTATCTGACGCTGACCGGCTTCTACTGTACCGAACTCTTCGATTTCCACCGCTGGAGCGGCCCGGAACGGCAGGAACTGCTCGAGGATATCCGCAAGGTCTACACGACCTTCACCGAGCCTCCACAAACGAAGACTTGAAAAGCTCTAAACGACAATAACTTAAGCAATAACCTAGCAAGCCGCCCGGGGGCGGCCACAAAGGGATACGACCGATGTTGCGCAATACCAGACTGCCGCGCCTGAAGGCGATCATGGCAGCCACAACCCTTCTCGCACTCACCGCCGGGCAGACATTCGCCCAGGAAGGGGGCATGCAGATGCCGCCGGCAGCCGTCGGTGTCGTCGAGATGAAGGCCCATGCTGTGCCTGTGATCAACGAATTGCCGGGCCGCATTGCCGCGACCCGCGTTTCGGAAGTGCGCGCCCGCGTTTCCGGCATCCTGCAGGAGCGCGTTTTCGAACAGGGCACGCTCGTCAAACAGGGCGACGTGCTCTACCGCATCGATCCGCGCCTCTTCCGCGTCCGGGTTGCCTCTGCCGAAGCCACGCTCCAGCGCGCCAACGCGACACAGCAGAATGCCCGCCTGCAGCTGGAGCGCCAGCAGAACCTGAAGGAGCGCAATATCGCGACCGGTATCGATTACGATACCGCCGCTGTTGCCGTGGCCCAGGCCGATGCAGACGTGGCAAGCGCCGAAGCCGGCCTCGATGAAGCCAGGATCAATCTCGATTACACCGAAGTCCGTGCGCCCATTACCGGCATCATCGGCGGCGCGCTGGTGACCGAAGGTGCGCTCGTCACCGCCGACGGCACATCCAATCTGGCACTGATCCAGCAGATCGACCCTGTTTATGCCGACTTCACTCAATCCGCCCAGGATCTCCTGAGCCTCAAGCGGGCGGTGGCCGAAGGCAAGCTGGAGAGTGCCGCACCCGGCGAAGCGCGCGTAGAACTCGTCTTCGACGATGGCAGCCTCTATGCCGAGCCCGGCCGGCTGCTCTTTGCCAGTGCCAATGTCGACCCCAATACCGGCCAGGTGACGCTGCGCGCCGAATTCCCCAACAAGCATGGCGATCTCCTGCCCGGCATGTATGTGCGCGTGCGCATCGAACAGGCCGTGCGCCAGGATGCGTTGACCGTGCCGCAGCGCGCGGTGACCCGCAACGAGGCCGGCCAGGCGCAGGTCTATGTGCTCGCCGAAGGCAACAAGGCGGAGCTTCGCCCCGTCACGCTCGGCCAGGTTCTCGGCTCCGAATGGGTCGTGGAGCAGGGCCTGAAGCCCGGCGAAACCGTGATCGCCGATGGCGTGCAGAAGGTGCAGCCCGGCGCGACCGTTGCGCCTGAACCCTGGAAGCCGGATGCAACGGCGGATGCGGGCGCAAACGCCCCGGCAGCCGCCCCCACGAAGGCTGCGGAGTAAAGTCTCATGGCACAATTCTTCATTCGCAGGCCGATCCTGGCCTGGGTCTTCGCTCTGTTCATTTCGATTGCCGGCATCATCGCGATCCCCTTCCTGCCGGTCTCCCAATACCCGAAGGTCGCCCCGCCGCAGCTTTCGATCTCCACCTCCTATCCGGGCGCTTCCCCGCAGGAAATCTATCAGGGCGTCACCCGCCAGATCGAGGATGAGCTGAACGGCGTCGAAGGCCTGATGTATTTCGAATCGACCTCGGATAATTCCGGCTCGGTCAGCATCAACGCAACCTTCCGCGCCGGCAGCGATATCGACCAGGCCTCTGTCGACGTGCAGAACGCTATCCGCCGCGTCGAGGCCCGCCTGCCCGCCACCGTGCGTTCCCAGGGCATCACCGTCGAGGAGGCAAGCTCCGGCTTCCTGATGTTCATCGCGCTCACGTCTACGGACGGCACGCGCGATGAAGTGGCGCTCGGCGACTACATCACCCGCAACATCATCGGCGAACTGCGCCGCATCGATGGCGTCGGCCGCGCCCAGCTTTTCGCCGCCCAGCGCGCACTGCGCGTCTGGATCGACCCGGACAAGATGGTCGGCCTGAACCTGACCACCGACGATATCAACGCCGCCATCACCGCCCAGAATGCCCAGGTCGCTGCCGGCCAGATCGGCGCCGCGCCGAACCCGGTCACCCAGGACCTGACGGCAACCGTGCTCGTGCAGGGCCAGTTGCAGACACCGCAGCAATTCGGCGAGATCATCCTGCGCGCCAATGCCGATGGCTCGACCGTGCGCCTGAAGGATGTCGCTCGCGTCGAACAGGGTGCCGAATCCTACAATTTCACCAGCCGACTGAACGGCCAGCCGAGTGCGGCAATCGCCATCCAGCTCTCGTCCACCGGTAATGCCGTGGCGGTTTCCAACGCCGTCAACGCGAAGATGAAGGAGCTCTCCCGCTTCTTCCCTTCAGGCATCGAATATTCCGTTCCCTACGATACCAGCCCCTTCGTCTCGGCTTCTATCGAGAAGGTCATCCACACGCTGGTCGAGGCCGTCGCCCTCGTCTTCGTGGTCATGTTCATCTTCCTGCAGAATTTCCGCTACACGGTCATCCCGACGCTCGTGGTGCCGGTGGCGCTGCTTGGAACCTGCGCGGTCATGTATGCGACCGGCTTTTCCATCAACGTCTTGACCATGTTCGCAATGGTGCTGGCGATCGGCATCCTCGTCGATGACGCGATCGTCGTCGTCGAAAATGTCGAGCGCATCATGGCCGAGGAAGGGCTCTCGCCCAAGGCGGCCGCCCAGAAGGCGATGAGCCAGATCACCGGCGCCATCATGGGCATCACGCTGGTTCTCTCCTGCGTCTTCATTCCCATGGCCTTCTTCCCCGGCTCGACCGGTATCATCTACCGCCAGTTCTCGCTGACCATGGTCGTCTCGATCCTGTTCTCGGCCTTCCTGGCGCTGTCGCTGACACCGGCGCTCTGCGCCACATTCCTGAAGCCGATCAAGGGCCATCACGAAAAGCGCGGCATCGGCGGCTGGTTCAACCGCGGTTTCGAGCGCATCACGGCGGGCTATTCGACCACGGTGACAGGCATGGCGCGCCGCGCCGGGCGCATGATGATCGTCTATCTCGCCCTCGTCATCGGCCTCGGCTATCTCTTCATCAACCTGCCGACGGCCTTCGTGCCTGACGAAGACCAGGGCTTCATGATCGTCGATATCCAGGGGCCGCCGGAAGCGAGTGCCAACCGCACGATCGAATCCATCAAGCAGGTGGAAAAGATCTTCCGCACCGAGTCCGCCGTCGAGAATATCGTCGCGATCCAGGGCTTCTCCTTCTCGGGCAACGGCGCCAATGCGGCGCTTGCCTTCGTGACGCTGAAGGACTGGGCGGACCGCGGCCCCGGCAACACCGTGCAGGAAATCGCCAACCGCGTGAACGGCCAGCTCTTTGCCCTGAAGGACGCCACCACCTTCGCGCTCTCGCCGCCGCCGATCGAAGGCTTCGGCGCCACCGGCGGCTTCTCCTTCCGCCTGCAGGACCGCGGCGGCAAGGGCCAGACGGCACTTGTCGAGGCGGCCGGCCAGCTGATGCAGATGGCGGGCAAGAGCCCGGTGCTGACGGGCATGCGCGTCGAAGGCATGCCGGACGCCGCCCAGGTGCTGATGGTGATCGACCGCGAAAAGGCCAACACCTTCGGCATCTCCTTTGCCGATATCAACAACGCCATCACCGCCAATCTCGGCTCGTCCTATATCAACGACTATCCGAATACCGGCCGCATGCAGCGCGTCATCGTCCAGGCGGATGACCGCGCCCGCCTGCAGATCGACGACGTGATGAAGATCAACGTGCGCAATGCGAGCGGCGGCATGGTGCCGCTGTCCTCCTTCGCCATTGCCCAATGGCAGAAGGGCGCGCCGCAGATCGTCGGCTATAACGGCTATCCGACCGTGCGCATCTCCGGCGCCCCGGCGCCCGGCCAATCCTCGGGCGCGGCAATTGCCGAAATGGAGCGTCTGGCCTCCCAGCTGCCCGAAGGCTTCGGCTTCGAATGGTCCGGCCAGTCGGCGGAAGAAATCACCTCCGGCAGCCAGGCACCCTTCCTCTTCGGCCTGTCGATCCTCTTCGTCTTCCTGCTTCTGGCAGGTCTCTACGAAAGCTGGTCGATCCCGCTCTCGGTCATGCTCGTGGTGCCCTTGGGCGTCATCGGTTCGGTCGCGGCGGTGATGTTGCGCGATATGCCCAACGACATCTACTTCAAGGTGGGCCTCATCGCGATCATCGGCCTCTCGGCCAAGAACGCCATCCTGATCGTGGAATTCGCCAAGGATTATTACGCTCAAGGCAAATCCCTCCTGGATTCGGCGATAGAAGCCGCCCGCGTCCGCTTCCGCCCGATCATCATGACCTCCCTCGCCTTCACCCTCGGCGTCGTGCCGCTGGCAATCGCGACCGGCCCGAGTGCCGCCAGCCAGAACGCTATCGGCACCGGCGTCCTCGGCGGCATGATCTCCGCCACCGTGCTCGCCATCTTCTTCGTCCCGGCGTTTTTCGTCTTCGTGCTGAAGCTGATGCGCACGAGGCGGCCGGTGACTGAGGAGAAGACGGCGACACAGGAAACCCCGCCAACCGCATCGGCCATCCACTCCTGACCGCTGCGCGAATGCCTCCCGGGCTTCGAAAGGAGCCCGGGAGTTTTTACTTCTGAGCGTAAGGTGAAGCCAATCAAGGCACTGTACCGCGGCCCCTTTGCCCTGCGGGCATCTCCCTCACAAAGGTGGAGATGGCCAGAGGCACCGGCTTCCTCAAAAGACAGGGGTGGCAAACTGTGCAAGGTCCAGGAGGCAAGCCTGCGCGCTAAGCTTATCCACTCGCGCGATCTTCACCTGTTGACCCAATCCTCAATCACTGGCGCCGCTTCGCCGCGCTTCGGCCTGAAGACGCCTAGGCAGAGCCTAAATACGACGACAATGAACGCGCCAAGCCCAAATACACCGAGAAGAACGCCGAAATAAATCTCCAGCGGAAGATCATGAAGTCCCCAGAAATTCTCCTGAGCCCGACATTTTCCCCCGCTATAATCGCTGGTCAGTCTGCCACAATAGCCCGACGTTATGGGAAAAAGGTAGAAAAGCACGTCAATGACAAGCGGAAATGCAAGGCTAGCCAATAGTCCCTTGATTGGCGCCATGTTCGATACCAACTTTTGAGGTTTCCCTTCCGGCTTCCGAGCAACCCACGATAGCCAGCACAACAGGAAGACGACGCCGGTGCAAACCACTTGCGCTGTCAGCAAAATCGTCATGTGGTCGACTGACGGTCGCCAAAGATGGACGGCGAAGGCCGCAACGCCCGACACTAGACCCACGGCGGAAGCAAATAAGTTAAAGGAAAAGCCTTTACGTGTGACAAAAGAGAAAAACACACCATAAGCCGCAGCCATCGTAAGGCCCAAAGGAACCGGCCCGATCGCCCAGGGCAAGGAAAGATCAATCATCGCGCCCCATTTGTATGCTTCTCAATCGCCAAATAAAAACGACAGCTTGAAGTAAATAAACTCTTGCCTGGAAACTTTAAACCGCTGCCACAGTAAATTGCCCCACAAAACGGGCGCGGCGCCTCTCTTGTCAGTACGTCATCGTCAGCAGTTCAGGAAAATTGTAGTAACGCAACCGCTTGTCGTGGCAGCGGTAGTCGTCCTTTGTGGAGTCGATGATCCTATCATTTTTCAGGGCGATCCCGAGATACGACCAGCCGGGGACAGCTCGCTCCATCGTGCGCACGCAATAGGCATAGATCTTCTCGTTCGGTCTGAGGAGAACCACGCTTGAAATCTCGGCCTTGAGGAAATCCCCCGCCTTGATCCGTCCGCGCAGAATATCAATGTTCATGTGCCGCAATGCGCTCGACGGAGGACGCTGAGAATCCGCAACGGATTGCGGTGCCGGAGTTTTTTGGCAGCCCGCCAGTGTCATTACCGCGGTACAGAGAAGTACGGTCGTCCTCATTCAGCTTAGTCCCCCAAACACGCAATGCACGAAACAGACAATACTTCATGCAAACTTTACGAGAACAATATCCAGAACACACGTCATTGCAACATTCCCCTTGTGTTGAGCCAGATCCGCGATCTCCGAAAGCAGAGGCCCATCTTCGGCTCTGATCCGCGCATCCAGCCTTGCGATCTGCTGGGCGCCGTTGCCGTCGTCAAACCGTTGAAGCGCAGATGTTAGCTGTGCCGAATTCATGGCGAATGTAGCGGCCGGCAACGCAACGACCGCACAGAAAGCGGCCAGGAATTTATAGAGAGACATTCAAAATACCTGCTGATGCATTTTGATATCGGCGCTATCGACTGTCTCCTCGCGCTAAAATTCAGCGGCCGTCGGTCAATCGATCATCGTGGAAAGCTCCAGTCCCTGTCGGTTACTATCCGCATCGACCTGACTTGTGCCGGAGATAGAGAAAAGCACGATGACATCTTCCCTTGCAGACGGCCGCACGGCTCTTACGCTCCCATATATCGGACCATCTGAAGTTTGCGTCTGACCAGTTGCAACGGCGGAAGCTTCTCCGCGAAACTTCATTGAAACCACCGACGGCGCAGATATTCCCGCGCCTGTCAGTGTGCCACGGGCAATTTGCGCCAACCCGGCGTCACTATCGACTTTTACGGCACCCTTGATGCTCGCAAGGGTCAGGAAATTCTGACCATCCAGATTCACGGAATAGGACGCCACTTTAGCTGCAGCCCCATTGTCAGCGGCCAGATCCTGCTGCTCATAGACGAATGGCAACAATGACATCACGCGCAACCCGGCTTCCTTGAGCTGCCATTCTTGCGGTTTGCCGCTCCATGTCGGATTTGCCAGCAATTGTATCCGGAAAAACGATGCATCGATGCCGGTCTTGACCTGCTGGATCAACTCCGGGGTGATAAACACATTCGTATCCCCCGATGAATAGGACGTTCTCTCGGCAGCGGCCTGAAGAATCGTATCTGCATTTTGCAGACGGGGGATGCTGGCGGCCCGCACGGCCGGGTTCGGGTTATTTTCAATCTTCTTTCTAGCCGAGACAAACCCATCGGTTTTCACGACTGCCCGCGCCGCATAGCTCCGTTCAACGGATGCCCAAGCCTCCCTCTGGAAATCGAGACCATCCAGTATCATCGGGCCAATCGTGGCGGAAATATCCTGCTCCATGCCGGGATAGTAATCCGGGCTCGCTTTCACCGCCCCCCAAAATTCCGCGTGCAACTTCTCGGTCAGATAGCCATCTACGGCCGCCGCCGTCTTGAATATGGCCTGCTGACGTTGCGAAAAATCCTCCGCATCGACCGGCGCGGTGAACAGGCTAAAGCCAACAAACACAAGTGCAAAAATTCTAAACATCAAATCCCCCAAATGCTGATCTGGTGCTTAGCACCAGAGAGGAATAGGTCAAGCTTTTCCACAGCGCTGGGTTGCGCAGTTCAGACGAGAAATAGAGGCGCCGTGCCGTTGGCGATCGCGACCGGCCCGAGTGCGGCAAGCCAGAACGCCATCGCCACCGGCCTGCTGGGCGACATGATCTCCGCGACAGTGCTCGCCATCTTCGTACCGGCCTTCTTCGTCTGCGTGCTGAAGCTGATGCGCACGAAACGCCCTGTCCTCGACGAGGAAACCCCGCAGCAAGAAACCCCGCCAACCGCCCCGGCCACCCACCCCTGACCCGGTGACCGGTGCGCTACCTCCCGGCCTTCGAAAGAGCCCGGGAGTTTTTGTTTTTTGGTGGGTGAAAACGAGCACGACACAACAGCGATGCCCCAGCAATAGACGCCCCCGCCACCCGGTCCTATATCTGCTGTCAGCCTCTCACCGCCCGAAACCGCAGCAACCAGGGAAGCCGATGCCATCCACCTTCATCGCCAAGGGCGCCGACGCCTATGAAGCCAGCATGGGCCGTTGGAGCCGCAAGCTCGCAGACCCCTTCCTCGCCTTCGCCGGCGTGCCCTCGCACGGCCGCGTCCTCGACGCCGGCTGCGGCACCGGCAGCCTGACGCTGGCGCTCGCAGCCCATCCTGACCTGACCACCATCGAAGCCCTGGATTTCGAGGAAAACTTCGTCGCGGCCCTCAGCGCCCGGACGGATGACCCGAGGATATCGGCCCGCCAGGGCGACGTCTGCGCCCTGCCCTATGACGACAAGAGCTTCGACGCCGCCTATTCCCTGCTCGTCCTGCACTTCGTCTCCGACGCCGACAGGGCCATCACCGAAATGCGCCGCGTCCTCAAGCCGGGCGCCACCGCTGCCGCCGCCGTCTGGTCCCACGACGGCATGCCGAGCTGGCGCCTCTTCTGGAACACGATCCGCGCCATCGAACCTGAAGCCGAAGGCAACGGCATTCCATCAGGCCCGCGGCCGATGACCTCCGAGGGTGAGTTGCGGGCGCTGTTTGCCGGCGCTGGTTTTGCCGATGTCACCGAGGCAAGGCTGACGATCACGATGAACTACGCCGATTTCGACGATTTCTACCTGCCGAAGGTATACGGCCAGGGACGGTTTTCTGCGTTTTTCGAGGCGTTGCCGGAGGCGAGACGGAAGCAGCTGCGGGAGGCGCTGAAGGCGGCCTATCTGGATGGAAGGTCAGAGGATGGGCCACGTGGGTTCGAGAGCGTGGCCTGGGCGGTGCGGGGTGTGGTTTGAGGTTGCGTTGTTCCGTCAGTCTCATGTGGAAAATTGTGCCGTGCGATACCCCCCTCTGGCCTGCCGGCCATCTCCCCCACAAGGGTGGAGATTGGCTGGGAGAACCGGCTTCCCCACACAACCACCGTTGCAAACTGCTCAACGCTAGCGATGTACGAAGGTCGTGCCACGAGTCGATCTCCCCACCTGTGGGGGAGATGGCCGGCAGGCCAGAGGGGGGTGCCACACGGCAAAACGGAATAGCCGACACCGTGCGCTCCTACGAGGCGGTACCCCGCCCATACGGATGGAACACGGCCAGCCCAAACCTCACCAAGCCTGCTGCGTCGGCATCACAAACACCTCGGCAATATCCATATGCCGCGGCGACTGCAGCGCAAACAGCACCGTCTCGGCAATATCCTCGGCCTTCAGAAACTCCATCTGCGTCTTCAGCTCCTCCATCTGCTGGCGCGCCGCTGGATCGGAAATCTGGTCATAGAGTTCGGTCTCGACAGCACCCGGCTGCACGCAGGTCACGCGGATATTATGCTTCTTGCCGAGCTCGATGCGCATGCCATCCGACAGCGCGGTGATCGCATGTTTCGTCGCGCAATAGACCGTCAGGCCGGCAAAGACCTTGCGGCCAGCAATCGATGAGGTGTTGACGATATGGCCGGATTTCTGGCCGATCATATGCGGCAGTACGGCGGCGGTCGTGTTCAGCACGCCCTTGATATTGACGTCCACCATCCGGTGCCATTCCTCCGTCTTCAGCGCCTCGATATCCGAGAGCGGCATCAGCCCGGCATTGTTGAAGAGGATATCGATGCTGCCGAACGCCTGCGCCAGTTTCGCCACACCCGCCTCGACGGAGGCGGCATCAACGACATCCATCTCCAGCGCGATGGCCTGACCGCCCGCTCGGGCGATCTGCGAGACGAGCTCTTCCAGCCGCTCGCTGCGGCGCGCCGCAAGCCCGACCTTGGCGCCATTGGCTGCAAGCTTGAGCGCCGTGGCAGCGCCGATCCCGCTCGACGCGCCGGTAATGAGAGCAGTTTTTCCTTGGATTGACATGTTCATTCCCTTTCGTTGCCGTCCCTGAGGCGGCTGGTTTCGACGGGAACAAACTAGAAAAATCAGACCGGCTCTTCGCGCGGCCGCTTGCTGAGACTGTCGCGGATTTGCTGCAAACAGGAGCAATTCCAGCAAAACTGCGCAGCGACCTTGCGCCCGGAATGCGCAGGACAAAAGGCGCTAGCCGCGATAGTCGCGCGGGCTGACGCCCACCTGCCGCCGGAACACCTGCGCGAAATGGCTGGGGCTGGAATAGCCGAGATCGAGCGCGATCGAGACGATGCTCCGATCCGTCTCCCGCAGCAGCCTGCGGGCCTCGGCCATCTTGAGCTGGATGAAATAATCCGATGGCGACGAGCCGGTCGACTGCTTGAAGACGCGGGAGAAATGAAAGGCGCTAAGCTCGGCCTCCGCAGCCAGGCTTTCGAGATTGAAGGCCTGATCGAGCCCCGCCTCCATCAAGCGAACCACCCGCTGCAGCTTGAACGCCGGCAACGCCCCGCGCCGGACGGGGGCCGATGCATCTTGGCTGCCGTAGTGCCGCACGAGATGGACGGCGAGCGCCTGCGCAATGCCCTGCACATACATTTCGCTCGGCCCGGCCGATCCCCTCAACTCCCCAAGGATCATCCCCATCAACCCCGAAATCGTCTCGTCCCGCTCCCCCGAAATATCCGCCAGCCGAAACCCTTCGCCGCCCTCGGCCCCGAAGACCTCTGCAACCGCCCGCTGATAGATCGGCAGCCCGAGATAGAGATGCATGACACAAAGCGGCTCCCCGCCGCGCGTCTCCCACCGCAGCTCATAGGGCGTCTCACTGTGCGTCAGATAAAAATCGCCGGCGGAGACCTCCACCGGCATCCATTCGCCGCCGATATCCCGCTCCTCGATGCGAGCCGAGCCCGAGACGATCCAGACCAGCAGAGGCTCGGCAACGGCGGGGACGAGGAGGTTGGTTTCGAGCGGTTGGTGGGAGAGAAGGTGGACGGAAATGGTGCTCCATGCCGGGCCGTGGCTCCGGGCGAGAAGGCGGGCGTGGATACGCTGGCTCAAGGCTTCGGGAGTGGATTTTTCGGGCATGCAGGTTTTTAGAGCCATTATCGCTGGATTGATGTTGAAGCACACAGGCGACCGCGTCTGTCGATCCGCGCAACAAGCAACTGACAACAGCAGTACCGTGGACTCCTCGCGCCACATCGATGCTATACTGAAATTTATGGTAGCATATTACGCCGAAGCACAATGAATCTGACATTCGAGATTGACTTCCAAGGCAAACGTCGAAGTGAAATATGCTCCAGACATTTATAACAAATGAGTCCTGAATTGAGTCGCGGTGATAACGACTTCAAGGCACAAACCAAACTGCAACTCGCCCAGAGGGTAGGATGGCTTTGTTCGAACCCCGACTGCCCAAAGCTGACCGTCGGCCCTCAAAAAGGAGCTGACGGCTTCGTCAAGCTTGGAGAAGCAGCCCATATAACGGCCGCCTCACCTGGTGGTGCCAGATATGACGCTTTACTCACGGCGGAAGAACGCCGTGACTTCTCAAACGGGATTTGGCTATGCCGCGACCACGCGCACCAGATTGATCACGATGAGACGCATTTTACGGTTGAGATGCTCCGCCGCTGGAAGAGAGATGCGGAAGCTCGAGCCTTTGAACAACTAGCGACGGGTGGTATCGCGAAAACGATTAGTCTCGGACCGGAGCTGATTGAGGAACTCCGCGGACTTGCAGCATCTCTCAATCTACCGGCGGAAGAAGACCTCCCAAATATTCAGCAACGCTTGAGAGAATCGGCATCTAGACATCTCAATGCATTTGAGGGGCTTCCTGAGTGGCCAGTGCATGCGGTCAAACTACGCATGGAAGTCCAGTTCTCCTCGAGAAACCACAGCGTTCTTGATGTCGATCGACTAGGGCCAGCGCTACAGGCTGTAGGAGAAATCTCCATCGTTGCGGCGCCGGGGACCGGTAAAAGCACCACGCTCGTCCAGCTCGGTCGGCGACTTGTTGACCAAGGTCCCATCCCAATACTGATACCTCTGGCAGAGTGGGCGTCGGATGCCGGCGACTTGTTCGCTTGGACCGTAAACAGAAATGCCTTTTTAGGTACACGGTCAGAGCATTTGAAGTTCCTCGCTCATCACGGAGAACTTGCCCTTTTGCTCGATGGGTGGAACGAATTGGAAGGCGATGGGCGTAAGCGGCTACTTAGTCAGCTAAAGGGACTCAGACGCGATTACCCGCTTCTACTTATATGTATGAGTACGAGGCAACAGACGATCCAGGCTCCTGTTAACGGACCTCAGATTCAAATTCGTCCATTGTCGCAGCAGCAGCAACTAGTCGTGGCAAGAGCGCTCAAAGGAGATGCGGGCGAGCAAGTACTAGATCACGCGTGGCGTACTGCCGGTTTACGCGACCTTACAGCCATTCCGCTATATTTAAGTGTTCTACTTGATGTTTCAGGCATCAATGGGTTGCCTAAAACTAAAGAGGAGATCCTTCGCAGATTTGTTGAGAAACATGAAAGCGTACCGGAGCGAGCTGAGATCCTGGATCAGGAATTGCACGGACAGCATTCGAAAATTCTCGAAGGATTGGCGATCGCTGCTATGGTTGCCGCCAACACCACAATCTCCCAAGATAAGGCCTTTAGCGTCATAAAAGAAATTCAAGAGCGCCTTATAGCAGAGGGGCAGCTTGCGTCAGCAATACAACCAAAGATTGTCTTGGAGATTTTGGTCAATACGCACATTTTAGAGCGCACGGCCTCAGCAAGCTTTTCCTTTCAGCACCAGCAATTTCAGGAGTGGTACGCCTCACATCACGTCGAGCAACAGATGCTGGCAGTTCGTAAGCCGAAACCTATTTTAACTGACGAGTTCTCTGTCACTGTACTTGATAACCGCTCCTGGGAGGAGGCAATTCTCTTTGCTGCAGAACGGTTGGGCCGCCGTGATAGTCAAGGTGTCGAAGCAATAGCGGCAATCATTGCGGTCTGCCTTCAACTCGATCCAATGCTTTCCGCCGAAATCCTTGTGCGTAGTCCGCCGGCCGTTTGGGGCAAGGTTGGGGATGAAATCCAAAAATTTGCAAGACAGTGGCATCAACTAGGCAAGGTGGATCGTGCAGTAGCTTTCATGATAGCGACCGCCCGACCGGAGTTTGCCGATGTCATTTGGCCACTGATAGCAAGTAGCGACTCCCAAATCCAATTGCCCGTCCTCCATTCTGGCAGACGTTTTAGAGCAACTGTACTCGGCAGCCACCTGGAGAACGACATCGCATCTCTAGACGAGAACATCCGAGAAAGACTTTTGTCTGGACTTATCCATGAAGGTGATGCGGATACACTGAATTTGGCAGCAGAGCTTGCAAAGCGGGATACCAGCGCTAAGGTCAAAAGCGAGGTTTTTGGCGCGTTGATGTTTCGCCTTGCGGAAAAGCAAGCAAGAGAACTGCTATCCTCCTCCGACGATGAAGTCTGGAAGCGAGTTGCCGCCCAAGGTTATGCTGAAGATGTCTCCAATAAGGAGATAGCGGATCGCCTTCAGGCATTGCAGGATTCACTTCTTGAAAAAGAGGGCAGCTTAGCACCCTTACTTGAGGTGTTGATCGAACAAGAACCGATTCCGCATCAGCGAATAGTCGAAATAATTGCGAATTCCAAATTTGATATCGACGCTAACAAATCTGGATGGGCTCTTGGCCGCGCTCAAAAGCGAGCCCCTGCGGCTGTCGCGGAAGCGATGCTGCTGCGTCTGAAGGAAGGCTTACCATTGCCTTGGCGACCCGAGGAGTATCTTACAGGCGTTCCAATTCAAGACGAAGGGCCGATATCCGAAACCGTGTTAGGTGACCAATTTTCGCACGAGCAAAAATTGAGTGCTGCGCGTGTTGTAGGCCCCCTCACCGTTAAGGCAATGATCGACAAGCATTCGGCTCAGTGGACGGACAAAAATGCACCGAACGGGCATCTCTCCGAGGAAAACTACAAAATACGGCGATTGGAGGAGAACCTAATTTTAGCTACAAGACCGCTGGCATTCTTCGACGCAATTTGTACCTTCGATGAAGCGGCTCAGCCGGAAACTATAAGCGCACTCGCTCGCCTAATATCCAGACATGGCGACGATCCCAACCAAAGCGAACTATCTTTGGATGCCAACCAGCATGCGCAGGTGGCTACAGTTTTAAGTAAATGGGCTAAGAAGCTGCTCGCCTCGACAACCGCCACTCGCCATGACCTAGCCGAGGTCGTAGCGGCAATGAAGCGACTGCCAGATCCTCGTTATGTTCCTTTGATTGCCAGGATGTTAGACGAGGATTTGTTGCAACGACGCGCGGCGCGAGAAGCATGGCGGGCACACAGATCTAGGGGTAGCATTCCGTCCGATGTCTCAACCTCCTATTCCTGGACCTACCGCGATGCCCTAGTCGCAATTGGTACAGACCAAGTCAAAGAATTGCTAATAAAGTATTTACGTGATCCTGACTTCTCTGAGGATGCAGCGATAGGGCTTAAACTAATCCTAGAAAAGGTAGTGGTTAGGCGAGAAAAGGATAAAAGTCCCTTTCGTTCTTGGCCGGATTTCAGTCTCGCAAAATTAAATCGGGCGAGAAGAACAGCAAACAAATTAGAGTCTACAGATATCGCCGAAGCTATATTTACGGTGGTAGCTAATATGGTCTCAGACAATGCTGACACACAAAGGCTGATTAAGGCCTCTAGATTGGCGGGGATCGCAGCTACCATGCCTCACGGTGATAGGCAAATATTGTTGCAAACTTTGCTCACAGCCCCAATTTCCGCGCCAGCAAAGTTATATCTGACAACTAGCATGGTCATCGGAGGCATTACCATCGAAGCCAACGTATTGCACGGTGGCCTACAGCAGCTTTTTGCAGAAGCCAAAACTCAATCATGGTTATTGGGCACTGACAACTCCGAAGTATTCAAATGGATCGAACTATTCCCCTTCTCTGACGACCCGCTAGCAATTCTGCTAGCACTGGACATAGCCAGAGAGCAATTACGCTCGGTAGCACCTTGGCAACTGAGAGGTCTCCTTGTGGCCATCGGTAAAATGCCTGGGCCGGCTGCCAATCAAATGCTGTCATTGTTGGTGGAGTGGCAACCCGGTCTATTAAAGGAGTACGAATGGTATCGCTCGCTGCTCGCAACGTGGACCCCAAACTCTCTTGAATTGTTGGAGAATATCTCCGCGGGCAGATATGGAACTGAGAATGATGTTAGTTTCGGCGGCTATCAATTGCCTAGCGAAGTGGCAAATCTGATAAAAACAATGACAGACGGCGAAGAAGTATTGATTGAAAGATTCGAGAGAGCAAACGTCGCCACACAAAAGCAGTTTCTGGCGAGTGTTATTTCCGAATTTTCCAGCACCGGTTCATTTCTGACGTTAGTGAAGGATTCCGTCGGAAGACACGTTCTAAATCAACGACTTGATATGACATTGCGAGAACACGCATATCGACACAATGCTCTCACGCCCGACGGCAACAGCTACGAATTGATCCCAGCGGACGCCAGCTCGCTTCGCAGAGATTTGTTCGAGTTGTTTATATCAAGTGACGCAGATATCGCTTCTTTCGCATTAGCGTGCCTTGAAACGATAGAGGATCTTCGAGATCACTTCGGTGGCATTGATTCCGAGCCGCGTCATCCTCACATCTTAAGCGGCCGTCCTTGGCCAGAGATTGCTGCCACGGGATAGCACATCAATTTACGCCCCCACCACCCCTCCAGCCTTCTTCCAAGCATCAATCCCACCCTCAATATGGCACGCACTCCCCACCCCCGCATCCTGCGCCGCCTGCACCGCCATCGCCGACCTCTCCCCGAACGCACAGTAAAACACCACCCTCTTCCCCGTCGCCACTGCCAGCTCATGCAGCATCCCGCCCTCTGACAGGTTCTCCTGCAGATCCGCATAGGGCGCATGCAGCGCGCCCGGGATCACCCCGTGCCGCTCCCGCTCGTTCTTCTCGCGCAGGTCCACGATCACCACATCCGCCCGCCCGCGTAGTCCCAGCGCCTCCTTCGCGCTCACCGCCCAGCCCTTGCGGGCGATCTCGTCCTGGTGGAGGCCGATGTGGATGTTGGCGGGGACGGCGACGTCCATCATTTTCGGGTTGGGCAGGTGCAGGTTGTTCATGAGGTCGACATATTCGTCGATCGATTTGACCTGCAGGCGGGGGTTGAAGCGTTTTTCCTCGCCGATGGTGGAGACCGTGTCGCCCTTGTAGTCATGGGCGGGGAAGAGCAGCGTTTCCTCCGGCAGGCGGAGCAGCTTGTTGAAGATCGAGTCATATTGGGCGCGGGGATCGCCGTTCTGGAAATCGGTGCGGCCGGTGCCGCGGATGAGCAGCGTGTCGCCGGTGAAGATGCGGTCGCCCATCAGGTAGGAATAGGAATCGTCCGTATGACCCGGCGTATAGAGCACGTCGAGGCTGAGGCCCTCGATGCCGACGCGGTCGCCCTCGGCAACGCGCATGGCGACGACATCCGCCTTGGTCTGCTCGCCCATCACGGTGATGCAATGCGTCTGGTCGCGCAGCGCCCCGAGCCCGGTAATGTGGTCGGCATGCAGATGCGTATCGACCGCCTTGACCAGATGCAGGTCCAGCTCGCGGATGAGCTGCATGTAGCGATCCACCTTTTCGAGCACCGGATCGATGATCAGCGCCTCGCCGCCGCGCCTGGAGGCGATGAGATAGGTATAGGTGCCGGAAACACTGTCGAAAAGCTGTCGGAAAATCATGGTCGCCTCCGTAATGTACTCATCTTGACGCCGATGCGAACGGATACTGGCTCTGCAGCCGATGATATCCTTGCAGGGAAAAAAGCGGAAGAAGCGGGCGGGGACGGATGGCAGATCCGCCCTCGCCTAATCTTGGTAGCTGACGTAAGGCGATGTAGCCTTGCCGTTACGTCATGGCCCGTAATCAGGTCAGGATCGGCTGCGGCACGATGCGGATATAGGGCTTCGGCTCCTTCCAGCCCTGCGGGTAGAGCTGCTTTGCCTCATCATTGGAAACCGAGCCGGCGATGATCACCTCGTCGCCCGGCTTCCAGTTGACCGGCGTTGCCAGGCGATGCTTGGCGGTGAGCTGCAGGCTGTCGATCACCCGCAGGATCTCGTCGAAATTGCGCCCCGTCGTCATCGGGTAGGAAATGACGAGCTTGATCTTCTTGTCCGGGCCGATGACATAGACATTGCGCACCGTCTGGTTATCGACGGCCGTGCGCCCTTCGGATGTCTCGCCGGAAGCGGCCGGCAGCATGTCATAGAGCTTGGAGACGGCAAGCGAGGGATCGCCGATCATCGGGAAGTTCGGCGCCATCCCTTGCGTCTCGGCAATATCCATCGCCCAGCCGGAATGCCTGTCGACCGGATCGACCGAGAGGCCGATGATCTTGACGCCGCGCTTGTCGAATTCCGGCTTCAGCCGCGCCATATAGCCGAGCTCCGTGGTGCAGACGGGGGTGAAATCCTTCGGGTGGGAAAACAGGATGCCCCAGTCCTTGCCCAGCCATTCGTGGAAGCTGATCATGCCGTCGGTGGTCTCGGCGGTGAAATCGGGGGCGATGTCGTTGATACGCAGTGACATGGTCTTGGTCCTCTCTTGTTTTGCCGGCGCTTCGGCCGGGGTCGCGAAATCTGGGTTGATCCTCTCTGCGCTGCTTTGGGTGTGTTGCCATCGCCAGCGCCGGATGTACGATGACGACATTACGCTTGAGCCCGTTCCTCCAGCGTTCCCCGAGGCAGCTTTCGCTGCGGCGGGCGGGAACGCTGCCACGGGCACCCATTTCGGCATGGCATTTTTCAATCATTCCGGGCCGCGATCGGGCCTGATCTGACAGGGGCGCAAGGTGAAAATCTCCATAGATCTGCTCGGCCGCTTTGCCGTCCGCATCGATGATGCCGAAATTCCTTCCGCCGCCTGGAAGCGCGATCGCGCCGCCGCCATCATCAAGCTGCTGGCGCTCTCGCCGGAACATCGCATCCACCGCGAACAGGCAATGGAGGCCTTCTGGCCCGATCTCGATGCGGAAGCCGCCGGCGCCAACCTGCGCAAGGCGCTGCATTTCGCCCGCAAGGCGATGGGCGCGCCAGAAGCGATCGGTATAACAAGGGAAATCGTCGCCTTCTTGCCCGAAGTCGATGTCGAAACCGATGTCATCAGGTTCGAGTCTGCCGCAAAGGCTGCGCTGCGCAGCAGGGATGCGGGCGAATGCGAGGCGGCGGCCGATCTCTATGGCGGCGCGCTCCTGCCGGACGATCGCTTCCTCGAATGGCTGGATGCGCCCCGCCAGCGCCTGCAGCAGCTCTATGTGGAGACGCTGCGCACTGGCAAGCTATGGCGCCGGCTGATCGCGCTCGACCCGACCGACGAGGAGGCGCAATGCGCCCTCATGCAGGCAGCCCTTGACGCCGGCAACCGCACGGAGGCGATCCGCCAGTTCGACCAGCTGCGCGAAAAGCTGCGCGCCGAGCTCGGCGTCGGCCCCAGCCGCCCGGCGATCGAGCTTTACGAGCGAGCGCTGGCTCTATCGGGCGCGCAGCCGACAGCACCGGTGGAGCGCATCCGCGCCGCCCTCGCCTGGGCGCTCGTGCATCTGCAAAGCGGAGAGTTCGGCAAGGCGGCCGATCTCGCCCGCCAGACCCGCGCCGAGGCGCTGGATGCGGGGCTCGGCCGCGAAGTCGGCGAAGCAGCGGCGATCCTCGGGCTCACGGCCCATATGCAGGGCCAGTGGCGGGAGCTTTTCCGCAGCGAATTCACCGAATGGGTGAGGAAGCGCAGCGCCTTCGTGCCCGCCGTTTTCGATGGCCATCTCTGCCTTGCGGAGTTCTGCCTGTGCGATGCGCGCGGCCACGGGCTGATCCATGAAAGCGCCGAGGAGCTGCTCGGTGTCGCCGACGAGGCGAAATCCGCCGCCGGCCGTGGGCTCGCCTGCCTCATCCTCGGCGAGATCGCCCGCTGCGCCGGCAATCTCGATGAGGCCGAACGGCTGCTGACGGAGGCCGAGCGCCTGCATGTGGAAGCCAATGCCATTTCCGGCCGGGTGCTGGTGCTGGAGCGGCTGGCGGAAATCGCGCTCGCCCGGGGCCAGAAATGGCGCGCCGCCCGCTTCATCCAGAAGGCATTTGCCGATGCGCAGGCCTCCTGGCTCTCCGGCCACCTGCTGCTCCGCCTGCAGGCCCTCGCCGTGCGCTCCGCCACCAGCAAGGAGAAGCTGGCGGATGCCATCCTCACCGGCGACCGGCTGCTGACCTCAGGCAGCTGCCAGCCCTGCTCCATGGGCCTGCGCACGGCCTCCGCCATCGCCCTCGCCCAATCAGGCGATCTCGACCAGGTGGACCGCCGCCTGAACGAGGCCGAACGCATCGCCGGCATGTGGCAGGGCGGCCCCTGGGCGGCCGCTCTGTGGGAAGCGCGCGGTGTCCAGCGCCAGGCCCAGGCCAACAGGATTCGCGCCGTCGCCGCCTTCGCCGAGGCCGCCGCCCGCTATGAGGAGCTCGGCCGGCCGCTCGATCAGGCGCGTTGCCTCACCCAGATGAACGAATCGCAGATCGGCGTTGCGGTTTGAGCAGTCAAAAAGTCACACAAATCGCCGTTTTTACTGTGCAAAGATTGCGTAAATGCCCGGCGGAAAGTACCGCCGGGCATTTATTAAGCAATAGCTGAAATAATTTCCCCGAGATTTAAAAAGTGAAATTGCGGTTCCATTATTCCAGCCTACAATGCTCCACGCTGGATGCTGCAAACCCAGTGGAGAAGGGTTGCCCACAGCTCTAAATCGGGCCTCCCTTCTCCTTCCATACCGCAAGCGCCGATATGTTGCTATTACGTGCGTAACATCGTGAACAGGCATTGAAGAAATCCCCAGGACGGACCGGGGGCTGCACGATGACGTGATCTCCTTTTTATTGAAGAACACAATCTGCGCCCTAGAACGTTCCCGGGGGACGTTTGAGGGAATGTCTATGATCAGAGATAAAATGTCGGCGAGCCAGACGCCGATGCAGGAAGAGGACGTCGCCCTTTGCCAGCGCGTCTTTGAGCATATCTGCATGGCAAGGCATATCGCCAGCGACGGCGAGCGCGAGGAGCTGGCTGTTCAGATCCTGCATTTTTATCAGCATGGGGTGAAAGACCAGGGCAGCTTGGAGCGGCTGCTGATGTAGATGGGGAAACGGCCGCGGAGGGCGTGTGCCGCGTGACACCCTCTCTGCCTGCCAGCGGAGCAGACTGCCTTTCGCGCCTATGCTACACTCCGGCTCGAGAGCATGCTCATCGAGGGGACCGGCATGGAACGCAAGCTCGCAGCCATTCTCGCCGCCGATGTCGCCGGCTATTCGGCGCTGATGGAGCAGGATGAGGCCGGCACGTTCCAGCGACTGAGGGCCGATCACCGGGAGTTGCTGGAGCCGGAAATCTGCAAACATAACGGCCACATCTTCAAGCTGATGGGCGATGGATTGCTGGCCGAATTCGGCAGTGTCGTCGATGCGGTGGAATGCGCCGCCGCCCTGCAGCGCGGCATGATCAGGCGCAATGCCGGCGCTTCGGAAAGCACCCCGCCAGAATTCCACCCCTTGCAAATTCGGATTGGTATCAACCTCGGCGAAGTGATCGTCGAAGGTGAGGATCGTTATGGCGAGGGCGTGAACATCGCCGCCCGCCTGCAGGCCCTTGCCGAGCCCGGCGGCATCTGCGTGTCGGGCAAGGTTTCGAAGGAGGTCTCCGGCAAGCTCGCCTTTGCCTTCGAGCCGATGGGCGAGCAACGCGTCAAGAACATCGCCGAACCGATCGCCTGCTACCGCGTGAATTTCGATCGGGGCATGTCTTCCCGCACCGAGCCGCGAGCGCCGAAGAAAATATCGATCGCCGTCCTGCCCTTCAGCAACATGAGCGGCGACCCGGAGCAGGAATATTTCTCCGACGGCATCACCGAGGACATCATCACCGACCTCGCGAAAATCTCCGACCTGCATGTCGTCGCCCGCAACACGACCTTCACCTACAAGGGGCGTGCCGTGAAGATCGAGCACGTGGCCCGCGAACTCGGCGTCGCCTTCCTGCTCGAAGGCAGCGTGCGCAAGGCCGGTGCCCGCGTCCGCATCACCGGGCAGCTCGTCGACGGCAGGGATGGCAGCCATCTCTGGGCGGAGCGCTACGACCGCGAACTGACCGATATCTTCGCCATACAGGACGAGATCGCCCACGCCATCATCGAACAGCTGAAGGTGAGATTGCTGCCGGCCGAGAAGGCGGCGATCAATACCGCGCCGACGGAAGATGTCGAGGCTTACACCTATTACCTCCGGGGCCGGCAATTCCTGCACATGTGCTCGAGATCCTACATGCTGCTGGCGCGGCGCATGTTCGTGAAGGCAGCCGAGATCGACCCCGACTATGCGCGGGCCTATGCCGGCATCGCAATCTGCGATTCCGTTCTCCATTCCTGGCAATATGCCGACATCTCGATCGAGGGCATCGTCGCCACGAGCGCCAGGGCGCTGGAACTCGATCCCGACCTCGCCGACGCCCATGCCGCGCGCGGCCTCGCCCTGCAATATGGCGGGCAGCGCGAACAGGCCGCCGCCGAATTCGAGCTGGCGCTGACGCTCGATCCCGATCTGCATGAGGCTAACTATTTCTTCGGGCGCTTCTTCTTCGAGAATGCCGATTTCGAAAGGGCCGCCGTCCTGTTCGAACGGGCCACCAAGCTTCGCTACGACGACTACCGCTCCGCCGTTCTCCTGGCCTGCGTCTATCTCAAGCTTGGCCGCCACGCCGACATGGAACGGGCCGGCCGGCTGGGCCTGGAGCGAGCCGAACGCGAGCTCAGCCTGCATCCGGAGAATTCCAGCCCCGCCCAACTGGGAGCACTGGTGCTGGCCTATCTCGGCGAGTACGACCGCGCCAGGGAATGGGCAGCACGCACGCTCGCCATCGACCCCGAAGATCTCAACGCCATGTACAATATCGCCTGCGCCTATCTGAACATGGGAGACCATGAAGCGGCGCTCGATCTCTTGGAAAAAGTCATCCCCCGCGCCTCCGCGCATCGCTATTGGTGGAGCAGCGATCCGGACCTAGACCCGATCCGCGATCACCCACGGTACAAGAGGCTGGTTGAGAGGCTGACGGCGGGCGGGTGATCAACGCAGTTGACCTCCGCATACGAGCCCTACCTAAAGCCCGGCAGATATGTTCAGGAGGCTATGGTGACGGTACCTATCGAGGATTACGCCCTTATCGGAGATTGTGAAACCGCAGCACTCGTATCCAGAAACGGCTCGATCGACTGGCTGTGCTTTCCGCGTTTCGACTCTCCCGCCTGCTTCGCCGCCCTGCTCGGCACCGAGGATAATGGCTTCTGGTCGCTCTCGCCCTCGGGCGGCAAATACAGCGTCTCGCGCCGCTACCGCGAAGACACGCTCATTCTCGAAACCGAGTTTCAGACCGAGACCGGCACCGCCGTCCTCACCGATTTCATGCCGCTGCGTGATGGAGCGAGCGATCTGATGCGCATCGTCGAGGGCAAGAGCGGCACCGTCGCCTTCGATATGGAGCTCAACCTTCGCTTCGATTACGGGCGAACCGTTCCCTGGGTCACGCATGGCGAGGATGGCGGCATCATCGCCATTGCCGGCCCTGATAGACTGACGCTGAACTGCGCCGTGCCGCTCGAAGGCCGCGGCATGAGCACGATCGGCAGCTTCGAGGTTGCGGCGGGCGAGAGCCAGATCTTCACGCTCACCTGGTCCCCCTCGCATCTGCCGCCGCCGGCGCTGCGCCAGGTGGAATATGCGCTGCCGGACACCGAGGAATTCTGGTTATCCTTTGCCGCGAAATGCCCCAAGGTGGGCAAGTGGACGGATCAGGTGAAGCGCTCCCTCATTACCCTGAAGGCGCTGACCTACATGCCCACAGGCGGCATCGTCGCGGCCGCCACGACCTCCCTGCCCGAAAAGATCGGCGGCCCGCGCAACTGGGACTATCGCTATTGCTGGCTGCGCGACGCGACGCTGACCCTGCTCGCCCTGATGAAGCTCGGCTATTACGAGGAGGCCCAGGCCTGGCGCAGATGGCTGCTGCGGGCGGTTGCCGGCGCACCGGCACAGATGCAGATCATGTATGGCGTAGCCGGCGAGCGCAACCTCTTGGAATGGCAGGTGCCCTGGCTGAAGGGCTACGAGGGCTCGGCGCCAGTGCGCATCGGCAATGCCGCCGCCGAACAGGTGCAGCTCGATGTCTATGGCGAAGTGGCGGATGCCATGCTGCAGGCCCGCAAGGGTGGGTTGCCGGCGCATCCGCGCGAGCGCGAACTGGCAAAGGCCATTCTGCCTTTTCTGAAAAAGGTCTGGGTCGAGCCCGACGAGGGCATATGGGAGGTGCGCGGCCAGCGCCAGCATTTCACCTATTCCAAGGTCATGGCCTGGGTGGCCTTCGACCGCGCCGTCCAGATTGCCGAGGCCGACGGCGAGCCCGAAGGCGCCGCCCGCTGGCGCGCGCTCGCCGATCGCATCCATGCCGAGGTCTGCGAAAAGGCGTTCAATGCCGAGCTCGGCTGCTTTACCCAGGCATACGGCTCCAGGGCGATGGATGCCAGCCTCCTGCATCTCGGCATGGTCGGCTTCATTGCGCCTGACGATCCACGCTATGTCGCGACCGTCGAGGCGGTGGAGCGCAAACTGCTGCGCGATGGCCTGCTGCTGCGCTACGAGACACAGGAAGTGGATGACGGCCTGCCGCCAGGCGAAGGCGCCTTCCTCGCCTGCAGCTTCTGGCTCGTCGACGCCCTCAACATGATCGGGCGGCGCGACGATGCGCTGAAGCTGTTCGAACGGCTGCTTGATATCTGCAACGATGTCGGGCTGCTGGCGGAGGAATATGATCCCGCTGCGAAGCGAATGCTGGGGAATTTTCCGCAGGCGTTCAGCCATATCGGGTTGATCAATAGCGCCCTGAACCTGGCGCGGGCGGAAGGGCCGGCGGATCAGCGTTCGGCGTGATGGGTGTGCGGGCCTGGTTGGTGGAAGAGCAGCGGAAGGACGGCTAGCGTAATGGGTGAGTTGGGCGGCGGCGGTTCCTCCTCTCCCTCATTCCTGTGCTTGTCACAGGAATCCAGCCGGCTTGCGTCTGCAAGCCGAGAGGACTCTTTGAAAACGTGTCCGGCATCGGGCATTTTCAAAAGCCTGAGGGTCGTAAGATTCCTCCGCCGCGTGGACACGCGGCTGCTGGATTCCTGTGACAAGCACAGGAATGAGGGAAGTTGGAGTTGCCGTGGGTGCCCAAAGCCAAGTCGACGCTTAAAAGCAAGGTTTGCGCCCGAAGAAGACACCCCCACTATTCCAAAATCCGAACGATTCATTCGTTTCCCTTTTGTACTCTCAACCCCTTCCATTTCACGATGACAACAGCCATATTCCGCGCATGGCAAAATCTCCGAAGAAATCCCCCGCCTCGACCGGTTTCGAGGAAGCCCCCCAATCGTCATTCGAAGGCGCCCCGCTCAGCGGCAGCGTCTCCGATTGGGTGAAGCAGCTCGAGGCGGATGCCGAGCAAGCTGGCGTCGAGAGCCAGCGTGAAATCGCCTCCAAGGCGGGCAAGCACCGCAAGAAGGTGGAGAACGAGGCGCGCAAGCATACGGAAGCCGTCAGCGTCAACAAGAAGGCCACCGTCAGCAAGACGGCGCGTGGCGTTTCCATCGGTGGGTCAAGCGATCCGAAGACGCGTGCGGCGGCCGGTCTCAACCCCGTTGCCGGCCTGGATATTTCCCTTGAAGATGCCGGCAGTCTCGCCAACGGCGGCGTCACGGCTACGGTCGAAGCGCTGTCGGCGCTGATCGAGAGCGGCAATCCGCTGCACAAGAACGGCAAGATCTGGACGCCGCACCGCCCTGCCCGGCCGGACAAGTCCGAAGGCGGCATCGCCATCCGCATGTCCTCCGAATACAGCCCTGCCGGCGACCAGCCGACGGCGATCCGCGATCTCGTGGGCGGGCTGGAAACCGGCGAGCGCAGCCAGGTCCTGCTCGGCGTCACCGGCTCGGGCAAGACCTTCACCATGGCCAAGGTGATCGAGGAAACGCAGCGCCCGGCGCTGATCCTCGCGCCGAACAAGACGCTGGCCGCCCAGCTCTATTCCGAGTTCAAGAATTTCTTCCCCGACAACGCGGTGGAATATTTCGTTTCCTACTACGATTATTACCAGCCGGAAGCCTATGTGCCGCGCTCCGACACCTATATCGAGAAGGAAAGCTCCATCAACGAGCAGATCGACCGCATGCGCCACTCGGCGACGCGCTCGCTGCTCGAACGCGACGATTGCATCATCGTCGCCTCCGTTTCCTGCATCTACGGTATCGGCTCGGTCGAAACCTATACGGCCATGACCTTCCAGATGAATGTCGGCGATAGGCTGGATCAGCGCCAGCTGCTGGCCGATCTCGTGGCCCAGCAATACAAGCGCCGCGACATGGATTTCCAGCGCGGTTCCTTCCGCGTGCGCGGCGACACCATCGAAATCTTCCCGGCCCACCTTGAGGATGCCGCCTGGCGCATCTCCATGTTCGGCGACGAGATCGACGCCATCACCGAATTCGACCCGCTGACGGGACAGAAGACCGGCGACCTGAAATCGGTCAAGATCTACGCCAACTCGCACTATGTAACACCGCGCCCGACGCTCAATGCCGCGATCAAATCCATCAAGGAAGAGCTGAAGGGCCGCCTGGTGGAGCTGGAAAAGGCCGGCCGCCTGCTGGAGGCCCAGCGCCTGGAGCAGCGCACCCGCTACGATGTGGAAATGCTGGAGGCCACCGGCTCCTGCCAGGGCATCGAGAACTATTCGCGCTATCTCACCGGCCGCGACCCCGGCGACCCGCCGCCGACGCTGTTCGAATATGTCCCCGATAATGCCATCGTCTTCATCGACGAAAGCCATGTCACCGTGCCGCAGATCGGCGGCATGTACCGGGGCGACTTCAGGCGCAAGGCGACGCTGGCCGAATATGGCTTCCGCCTGCCCTCCTGCATGGATAACCGCCCGCTGCGCTTCGAGGAATGGGACGCCATGCGCCCGGATACGATCGCCGTGTCGGCAACGCCGGGCAGCTGGGAAATGGAACAGGCCGGCGGCGTCTTCGCCGAACAGGTCATTCGCCCGACCGGCCTCATCGATCCGCCCGTCGAGGTGCGCTCTGCCCGCAGCCAGGTGGATGACGTGCTCGGCGAAATCCGCGAGACCGCCGCCAAGGGCTATCGCACGCTGTGCACCGTGCTGACCAAGCGCATGGCCGAGGACCTGACCGAATATCTGCATGAACAGGGCGTGCGCGTGCGCTACATGCACTCCGACATCGACACGCTGGAGCGCATCGAGATCATCCGCGACCTGCGCCTCGGCGCATTCGACGTGCTCGTCGGCATCAACCTGCTGCGCGAGGGCCTGGATATTCCGGAATGCGGCTTCGTCGCCATTCTCGATGCCGACAAGGAAGGCTTCCTGCGCTCCGAGACCTCGCTGGTCCAGACGATCGGCCGCGCCGCGCGTAACGTCGACGGCAAGGTCATCCTCTACGCCGATAACATCACCGGCTCCATGCAGCGCGCCATGGACGAGACCACCCGCCGCCGCGAAAAGCAGATGGCCTATAACGAGGCGCACGGCATCACGCCCGAAAGCGTCAAGGCCAAGATCTCCGATATCCTCGACTCGGTCTACGAGCGTGACCACGTGCGCGCCGATATCTCCGGCGCCTCCGGCAAAGGCTTCGCCGATGGCGGCAACCTCGTGGGCAACAACCTGCAGACCCATCTCAACGCGCTGGAAAAGAGCATGCGCGACGCCGCCGCCGACCTCGACTTCGAAAAGGCCGCCCGCCTGCGCGACGAAATCAAACGCCTCAAGGCCGTCGAACTCGCCGCCATGGACGACCCGCTGGCCCGCGAAGAAGCCAAGTCGATGGAAGGCATCCGCCGCAACGCCAAGGCCACCAGCGAGTCCCTCCCCTCAAAGGGAGGGAAATCGAACGGCAAGGCGGATGAGAGCGCCACGCCCTCCTACTTCGCCAAGCCGGAACTGGACGACATGGGCGGCCGCAACGCCAACGGCAAGACCCTTTTCCGCCGCAACACGCTGGATGAGATGACCGTGGGCCGGACGGAAAAGCCGGTGACGGGACACGTGCCGGAGAAGCCGGATGCGGCGAAAGGCACGCAACGGTTTTCACCGCTGCTGGAGGGCCAGCCGGAGCGCGATGATGTGCGGCCGCTGGTGCGCGGGAAGACGGGTGTTGGGAGCTATGAGGATCCGGGCGAGCAGAAGCGCAAGAGCCGGACGAAGGGGAAGACTGGGCGGCCGGGGCGGTGAAGCGGTGAAGCGGTGAAGCGGTGAAGCGGTGAACACACCTCGCCTATTTTTGAAATTCTAGAAGATGCTCATAACGCATTCTTCTCGATAATGAATTCGGGCTCTGCGCCGACATTGGAAGATAACGCCGATTATCTGGTATCTCTCTCATGGCTTCGGAGCAAAGAGACATTCCCGAATGCTCTGCTGCGCGCTTCAGAATCTCACTGTTCTTTATGTATTGACCACGTAAAGAGGAATTCCCAACGACGTAAAGCGCTTTCCCACCGTCGCGCAAAACTCTGCGCGCCTCGAAAACTTGAGCGAGAATGTCGAATATGTAACGACGTACAAAACCCAGCTCTCTCTGCGCAAGACCAACCGGTACGATATCCTCGAGAACGGTCTCGACAAATTCTGCCGCATGACCACTGAGCATTTTTTCACTGCCGATCGCCATAGAACGGATGTCTCGAAGCTCTGAAATCTTGTAGCCGAACCAAATCAACGAGAACTTGTGTCCGCGCATATAGTCGATTGCATTCAAGTAAGGAGGAGAGGTTATGATTTGGTCAAAAAAGCCGGCTTCGATCTCGGTCAACTTCCGCGCATCGGCTTCTCTAACAACCGCACTCCGCTTTAGGTTCTTCTTCTTGAGAATTTTAAGCACATAAGCGACTGAAGCCGAAAAATGCTTCAGGATTTCAAAGTCACTGTCCTGAATCACCTTGTGAGGTCGACTGTGTGCAGTGTCGCGCGCCAAAGATGCCTTGGGTTCTTTTGTGACAATAAGCCTGCTCAGCGCGATCTTAAATACATTCAGGAGTTCGGCATCAGCGGCAAAAGGCTTCTCAACCAGTAAATATGAAAAGGCTCGCAGCTCACGTGCCTGCCTCTCTCCAAACCAATACTTGATGAAATCTTCAGTTTCTTTATCGGAGTCAATCCATGGCAATGCCGGATGTTCGTCAACCAATCCCGCTACAGCTGCCACAAAGTCAGGAAGCAATCGTTCGCATGCCGCAAAATCTACGACCGTGGCCGACACCTTGGAAATCAAGCGCGCCAACGGATCAATGTCGAACCCCCAGGCCGCTAAACCACTTTCCGAAGCCTGAGACACAACCATCCCAGAGCCGGACATAGGATCCAAAATCCGGAAATGAGCGGGCAGATCGCGTAAATTCGCAAGCGCGATTTCTGGTGCCATTCTGGCGGGAAAAGGATGGACGTGCATTAGCTGTTGTTATCCGAAATATTGAGTGATCGAGTCAGGACCGCCAGCGAATCCCTGCTGATTTTGGATGAAAGAACTCCATCTTTTCCGGAAATGGAATACATTTCCTTCAGCTTCCTCCGAATAGAGACAGCTTCTTGCTCGTGAAAATTATCGTCCAACACATCGGAAAGCTGAGCATAATTAACCGTGGGAATCCCATCCGAGTCACATACGAAAGCCACTAGGCAATCGCCGTACTGCCCTCTAAGACCAAGGATATACTCTTGATGTTCTCGGTGAAAATTAAATGTCCAAGGCCCCTTCCGGGATCGGCTATACTTAATATATATGGGTACCCGATCGTTCAGAAGATAAAATCCCTGCATTTCCAAGTTTTTTATCTTAATTCCATCCAAAACCTCAGCTGACAACCTTGAAAATACGCTCCCATAGTAGAATTCATAATCCCTGATCATCGTCTATTCTGCATAAATTTGACAGATTTTCCGTTTATTTTATAGAACAAGCGGGCTTTTCCATGCTTATTGTAGAACATCTTCAGATGATGGCGTGCGCCGGGCACCGGGCCTCTGGCAAACTCATTGGTTGAGAAGATTCCCTTGCTTCGCCTTATGTTTTCAATTTCTTCATCGGTATAATTTGATTTAGCACCGCCGAACTCACCGGCGTTATGGAAGCAGACACTACCGTCATCTAAACTTGCGTCCGAACTGATATACTCGAAGACATAGCTCGGGAACAAATCTCCTGGTAAAGCCTCCCGAAGTTCAATTAGCTTTTCTTCGTCACTGATACCCTGTTTAGCCATAAGACGGTTGAAGCGCTCAATATCAAAATCAAAGGGGGCGAACGACATTTCGCCACCTTCAAAGTCAACGGAAGAACGATCAATTGAAGCTGCTGAGGTCGGTGCAGTCTTGTGGTCAGAAAGCCAAACCGGGGCACCTTTTCCCGACCTGATTGCCTCAACCGCGAGCTTGTGAAAAGCGAAACATTTGCTCCAGTTCTCAATCAGGTCATATGGGATCCAGAGTTGAAAGAATTCCTTATAGCGATTTCGAGCGCCGAACATTCTCGCGCGTTGGATGTATGTGTCTTGCGTAAATTTTCCCTTTACGCTCCTGGTGAAGTACATAGATAGCAAATTTTCGAATGTAACGCCTCTTGATATAATATTTCCGCCAGCACCAAAACAAAACAAACTGCTTGGCTTGAGCAAATCAACAATATCACTCTTCTTATCACGCGAATTCACGACAAAAACCTGATTCTTATTGATATTTCTAAGAACAAACTCGACGACAGACTCTGGATTATCGGGATTATATTCTTTTGAAATGCTCAATAATTTTGCACAATGACCATCGAAATTTGCATTGGCCGGATCAGAAAGAACATCAATAGTTTCATGTATAACTTTTACATCCTCGCTGTGTTCGTCCATCTTTCCGCTCGTGTGAACAAGCATTGAAAAATTCTCAGTAACACCTCGCTGATGTTGCTCAGCAACACCACAAAGAAAGTGGAATATCGCGTTACGCAGCTGCACTCTCTCGCTTCCCTCTCCCGCAGGAAAGGTAAAAAGTCGATACGACACTTGCCCATTTTTTGGGAAAAAGAAATCTTGTCCGACATAAGCTGCGTGTGGCTTGAAATTGATCCATTTCTCAGTGTTATTGTCAAACGTATTATTTAAATCCAACCGAGCCGGGGTTGCGGTAACGCCGACATAGACGCCATTTTCACCAAGTAAGCCGTAAATAAGAGAGTTGATTTTAGTTCGATCCTGTATATTAACCTTAGAATTTGGTGTGGCATAATCTGCTTCATCATCGATAATTATTACTTTCTTCATGAAGCGAAGAGATTCTTTAAGCTTTTCCAGGTCTCTTGCGTTCTTCTTAGAAAAGATGATCCACTGCTTGCCCTTAAGTTTCCGCGCTTCTACCGGGAGTTCCGAAAATTGCTTTGGTGATGGACTAAGGCCGGCTTGTCGGAAGCGGGAGAGGCTTTGCATTAAAAGATCGACGCTATCAGTCAAAAGATTGACAATAACATCACAGCCTTCATCTAATAAACGAGCATTAAGCGCTATCATCATTTCAGTCTTTCCGCTCTGCGGTTCACCAAAAATGACGAAGGCTTTAGTATTGCTCTCTTTAATATTTTTTACAGCACCTTCAACTGTAAACTCTATGTCGTTTGTGGTTATGCCCCTTGCGTTCAAAGTACGAATTCGATCTATGTATTGTGTGTTACCAACGTTTCCGACGAAATTTTTCCAGTCCATTTATAGCCTCCCGTGCTGGAGTTATTTTATACGTGTTACAACCTGATTCTACAACCGATCCTGTGGCCGGCTTTTTTGCGAAGGTCCCGAACTTCGCCGCCCCGAGGTCGACCCCGTCCACTCTTTACTGATCCAGAACCTCGCTCGCCTAGCCGCTACTTGTGACCGACTATGTTGAGGAATAAAGCGCACGTCCCACCCCCAAAAATCCCCCTCCACCCAAACCCGCGACTCCTGCTACACATCCACCGCCCACCAGAAGGAACCCGCATGCGCCTGCCTACCTTCATCCTCGTTCTCGCGCTTTCGGCCCTGATCGCCTCTCCCGCTTTCGCCGCAACCTACAAAACCCCAAAAGCCCTCCTCCAAGCGCTCTACACCTTCAACACCGACACCGCCTCTGACAACGCCCCTCGCCTTACTCAGCCTTCTTCTCCGACCACCTGAACGAAATGCTCCAATCCGATCTCGACAACACGCCTGATGGCGAAGTCGGGGCCATCGATTTCGATCCCGTCATTGCCGGGCAGGATGGCGAGGCGAGCGGCCTGAACATCGGCCAGCCGATCCTGCTGGATGACCGGGCGGAGCTGGAGGTGCAGTTCCGCAATGGCGAAGAGGTGACGCTCTATTACACGCTGGTAAAGGAGCATGGCGGCTGGAAGGTGGAGGATATTGCCGACCAGCACGGCGAAGAGCCGTGGAGCCTCAGTGCGCTGCTAGGCGACGCGCAATAGGCGACCTTTAGCGCGCGGCATGTCATTGCCGCCAAACCTGCCTTTGGGCAGCAGTACCCTCTGAAACGAGCCGGGTTTATTAGCGCCCGGTCATTGTAATGGCCGGCCCGCGCCCCATATCCCCAGTATGGCGGCATATGGAATAAAACCGCCTTTTGCATCGGTTTACCCGATGCCCTCAAGGGAAGACGCGCTGTCTTCCGACACTCTGCAGAACAGCTTTTTCGCAGCATCCTGAGCAGCATGGCCGCGCCCGCAAGGGCCGGCAGAGAGCGACGTCTCTCATACGCCCAGACACTTAGGAGACTGCGCCGAAAAAGACCTCTGACGCATTCGATGATGAGCCGTGCATATCCCCGCCTGGTATCAGGCGTGGCCGCTTATGAGTCCCCGGCAGGAGCCGGAGGCGCCAATTTCTGGAGAAACTTCGATGTCCCTGATCTTCCCCAATAGAAGCCGCAGTTTCGACGAGGGCCGCGATGGGGTTCGTTTCTCCGGCTATGACGGCATGTTCGAGGTGCGGTTTCTGATCGAGGCGAGCGCGCTGCGCTCCATCGCCCAGACGGGCCGCACGGAGGCCGAATGCCTGAACGCCTTCGATGCGGCGCGCCCCGCCATTCTGGAGGCGGCATCCGGTGTCTACGGCCGCGGCGGCAAGGACCGGTATACGCTGACGGAGAAGGATATCCGCCGCTAAAGCATATCGCGCAAAAGTGTACAGCGGTTTGCGACGACGACATGCGTAAAACGAAGACTTAAAGCGTGGAAAACGAATCCTGGAGATCGCGACACGCTTCAATTTCACGCCCGGGATAAACCGGGCACGGAGATGAGACATGTCAGTCGACAGGAAACATCTGAGCGTGGTGGGCAGACGCCCGCGTGCTCAACCCGAAGACGTCGATCTCGAAACGGCTGTCTACGATGCGCTTGCCCATACGGGCGATCTCGACCCCAGCTATATTTTCGTGACGGCGCACGGCAGCGACGTCACGCTCGCCGGCTGGGTTTCCGTCAGCGAGGAAATCTCGCTCGCCGAGCAGGTGACCCTGCGGACACGCGGCGTGCGCAGCGTTCACAACGAGCTGTCGCGGGATCTCTAGCGCACCCATTCGTCTCGGCGCGGCTGCGCGCCGACCTCCGGCATCGCTCGAACGCAGGCCGGAGGCGAGGAGCCCGGCCCCGCGCCGGGTTCCACGTTGCCGGGCGCGAGCCGCCCGTAAGCCAAAACCCGTTCCCCACACCTGACCGATCGCGATCGGCCCCACATGATCGATGGATAAGCATGCGCAAGAAAATAGACGAGACCACCGGACCGGCCCCTTCCGCCACAGGCCGGCATGCGACTGCCAATGAGAACCGCCCTGCCCGAAGCCCCTCCGCAGGCGAGATGATCGCCGAAGCCGAAACCGCCCGCGCCACGCTGGATGCGGACGGCGATGAGGCGGCTGCAGTGGAAAAGCCCGGTGAAGGCCAGGCGGACAACAAGGCGCCGGCGGGCGGCCCGCTTCCGACTATGGAAGAGCTGGAACTGGCCCGTGACGACCACAGCAGAAAGATCGCCGGAAGAGAGGCGGATGGGGAGGATTGAGCTGTGCGGGCACGGCGGTTTCGTCGCGCCGAGTAGGCTCGGAAAGCCCGAACCCGCGCGCCGGCATGGCCGAGCGGCTGCATTTTCTGTAGCGTGAATCGACAGAAACGCCACCGACCGGACTCGGACAACAAGCAATGCCAGACATCCGCATCGACCCATTCCCCTCGCCCGATGAATTCGGCGCTCTCTGGGTCGCCGCCTGGGATGGCGCGCAGGCACCGGATTTCGCCCGCATCCTGCCGCGCAGCCTTGCCCATCTCGGCGCCTATGACGACGGGCGGCTGATCGGCTTCGTCAATGTCGCCTGGGATGGCGGCATCCACGCCTTCATCCTCGATACTTCAGTTCATCCGGATCTGCGCCGGCAGGGCATTGCGACTGCGCTGGTGACGGAGGCGGTGCGGATTGCCCGGGAGCGCGGGGCCGAATGGCTGCATGTCGATTTCGAGCCGCATCTGACCGGCTTTTACCGCGCCTGCGGCTTCCGGCCGACGGAGGCCGGGCTGATCCGGCTTTAAGACAGCAGAGGCCGGTAGCCGCCGCCGGGCTCGCGCCGGGTCAGGAAGAAATGCAGCAGGTTGGCATAGCCGCGCGCATCGTCGATGGCGCGATGCGTGTGGGGCACATTGCCCAGCCATTCGCGCGGATAATGGGCGATATCGCATTCCCACGGCTTGCGGCCCGTCGCACCCGCCACCAGCGACAGGATGCAGAGCGGCGGATGGCGAAACAGGCGATCGGCAATCCACGGCCCCTGGAACAGCGGCCGGCCGCTGAACCGCTTCAGGTAGTGATCGAGCCAGGGACCATCGAGCGCCACGGGATGGGCGGCAAAGATCGGCTCGGCCTTGAAGGTTTTCACCCAGGTGATGAAGCGGGCCATGACGTCGGCAGCCGGCTCAGGGTTTTCAGTCGCGGCCGCGAAGGCTTGCGGATGGGTCTGCCAGAAGGCCGTGGTCACAGGGTCGCGCCCGGCACCCTCGAGCGGCTGCAGCACGGCTTCGAATTCCCCCAGAATCTGACCGGTCTCGGAAACGGCGACGGAAGCGAAGGACAGCATCGAATGCGTACCCGGTATCGGGCCGTCGAATTCGCAATCGGTGACGATGTAGATATGCGGCACGCGGATTCTGCTCCCAGGTCTGCTTCGGTGTCGGGGGCAGCATAGCTGGATATTTTCGGGTTGCCACTGTCCCGGATTGTTGTGGCGAGGTTGGTTGCGTCTTTTGCGCGGCGGTTCGATTGAGCCGGAAACGAAGCGCCGTGGGACACCCCCCTCTGTCCTGCCGGACATCTCCCCCACAGGTGGGGAGATTGGTTAGAGGCGCCGGTTTCCCCAAACAATTGACGTCACAAGCTGCACGACGTCAATGATGTGCGAAGGTCAAGACTCTGGCCGATCTCCACCCTTGTGGGGGAGATGCCCGGCAGGGCAGAGGGGGGTGTGCCACGGCATAGCCTCGCCTTCCCCTCCCGTGACCGAGAGCGAACGGCAAACCACCCAACAGGAAAACGCCCGGCCACCTATGATGACCGGGCATCCTCGACCCGCGCCGTGTCGGGCTTCGGGAGATCAATTATTATGCGCCGCGCAGGCTTCGTCCGTAGGGGTGGCGTTGCTGGTGCCGCCCTGGGTCTGCAACTTGCCGGGGCCGGTGCCGCTGCTGCTGGCGGCTCCGCCGGGGCAGTCGGGTCTCTTCATCTTCATGGCGCTGCCGGCCTTCGTGCTGCCGGTGGTCGTCTTGTCCATCACCGGCTTCTTGGTATGCGTCGTGCCGGCGCCGCCGCCGGAATCGACGGTGCTCTTGTCCATCGTGTGGGCCGTCGGGGCCGGGTTGGACTGGGCGAAGGCGGATGTGGCCATGCCGAGGGCAAGCAGCGACGCTGCGACAATTTTCATGCGCATTGGTCTTCTCCTGAGAGCATTCGGTTGCTGATCTCTAGGGAACCGCCCGTGGCCGAGATTGTTCCCGGCAATTTTCACTTGCCGCGCTCCCTTCCCCTTTTCAATCTCCGAGCGTGCGCCATCTTAAGCTTCAATCGGTTCGGCCGGTGACCGCTTCATTCGAAACGGCCAGAGGGGCAAGGCCGAATAAAGAGGCGCAGCGGAAACGATTCGCCACGCCCACATTCGACCTCAGGCCCGGAAAACCCCGCCGGGCTTTTTTCCTGCGCCGTCGGCGGGTTTGCGGGAGAAATAGTTGGCGCCCTGGCTTCAGTTCGCGAGATATTTCTGCAGGAAGCCGCGAATGCTGGCGATCGATTGTTCCGCCGCAGCCGCGTTATATTCCTCCACATGCCCGAACACCGTCTTCGGCTTGATCATGGCCTCATCATCGAAATCGTGACTCGCTCCCGGATAGATATGCAGCTCGACCGGTGGCCCCTTGCCGCTGAGCCGCGACACCCGCTGCCGGCAGCGCTCCGCCGGGCTCCAGTCATCGAGATCGCCATTCAGGATCAGCGTCGGCACCGTCGCATCGCTCTCAAGCGGCGCACAGACCGGATAATAGGCAACCGCCGCCCTGAATTTCTCGTCCATCAGCTGCTCATTGCCCTCGATCTTCGTCGCCTCCAGCGTCGCAATCCCACCCGCCGAAAAGCCCATCAGCGCGACGCGCCTGGTATCGACGAAGCCGCTCTTCGTCAGGAAGTCCAGCGCCCCATAGGCATCGGACACCCGATCGGGAAGATAGGTCTTGCAGCTATTCTCGATGTTGCGGGTGGTGAAACTGTCGACCACGAGGGTGACATAACCCCAGGAGACCAGCCGCTCCGGCCAGACCTCTTTCACATGGGCATGGATACCGCCGCATCCGTGCATCAACACCACAGCCGGGAACGGCCCATTGCCCGGCGGACGGGTGAGATATCCGATGAGTGGGGTCGCCTGCGGTGATGGCAGCGCTACGCCCTGTTCTTTCGCCTTGCGCTCAAGAAACGGACTTGGATTGACCGAGGCACTGTCGAAGTGAACCAGCTCGTCGGCTTGGGCCTGCGGTATGAAGCTCAGGGAGACGACGAAGCAGAAGAAGAATCGCGCGATTTTCACTGAACGACCTCTTGCCGGATGGATGGCATGACGTTGACACTTTCACCACGCAATTTGGGTGAAGCGACGGTCAAGGCAATGCGGCGGAGAGGCGCACCATCCGGCGACCGCTGCTGGTGCAGAGTGGTGTCGCGGTGGGTGACAATGATTGCGGTTCAGTTCCACGCCTTCGCTGCTCGGATCGTGGCGACTGCCGGGTTTGGCGTGGATGACAGCCCGATCACCGAGAAAATCACAGAGGTCGCGCGAGATCCCGCATGGCGTCGGCCGTCAGCATTTCCATCCGCGCCCTGAGCGCCTTCGCGTCCACATCCTTGCCGGCGGCGCGGATATCCGCAACCATCTTGGCGATCAAGCCTTCGTCATCTGCTCCGGTCACCCTGAGAGTGATGATCTCGCCGATATAGGCGTCGCTGTCTGCGCCCGTCATCCCGCAGACCCAGCGGGCGACCAGTCGGTCGCGGCGCGATCGCACCCTGAATGCCATGTCGGAATCCAGGAAATACATCTGCTCCAGCGCCTTCTCGCGATCTTCGAATACGGTCATGAGGAAAGCTCCCCTGTCGCATTCGTGGTCTCCAGCAGATGGTGGAGAAGCGCAGGCTCGATCCTCACGATCCTGCGCAAACGGCTGCCTTCCGCAATCGAGGGCAGATGAATGAAGGTTCCGACGCGCCGGTAGGCAATGCGCGAAAGCCCCTCGATCGGCTCCTCATCCTGCACGATCTTGTAGTCGCCGGCCGGATGGATCTCACCAACGAGATCGGGCAGCGTGAAGGAGGCGGAGAAATGGACGATGGTGTTGGTTGTGCGTGTTGTCGATTCGTAGGCTGACATGGTGACAGGCTCCAGGTGAAGGCGGTTGACCGCAGCCGGGTGAAAGCCTCATCGGGCTACGGCATCGGTCTGGCAATCGGAATTCGGAAGCGTGGCTGCCTTCAAGTCTCTGACACCGGCGAGAGCCATATGGCCAAACGACGACCGGATATCATTGCGCTCCAATTGAGTCGCGATTAGGACGAAAAGATAAAACAATAGTTTTATTGGGTTTTCATATTCACATTACAAGAATTTTTTTAATATAATTGAACGATTACAACAGAAATGGCGAATAAAATAATAAACAAAGCGAAGATTTTTTATTGTGTTATTATTTAAGTACGCGAAATCGCGTGCTTTTTTTAAAGATTGGAATTCGTGATGCAAAATATAACATGGCTTCGCCCCGGCCTGTGGGGCGCCGTATGCGGCGCGGCCGCATTGGCGATCGTGGGCTTCAGCTGGGGAGGCTGGGTGACCAGCGGCAGCGCCCAGAAAGCCGCCGGCATCGAGCGCACCTCGGCGATCGCCGCCGCGCTGACACCCTACTGTCTCGACCGCGCCAAGAGCGATCCGGCCTCGGCGCAGATCATGGCCGAGCTGAACGCGGCCGGCACCTATGGACGCAGTGACATCATCAAGAAGGCCGGCTGGGCTACGCCGCTCGGCACCACCGAACCGAACGCGGACCTTGCGCAGGCCTGCCAGATCGCTCTTGGAAAGCCGAGTTGAGCGTTTCGCCCCCGCAAAAACGAGGCCGGCGAGAAATCCCCGGCCGCTTGCCCCACCGACCGCTCACCCAAGCCAACCGCTCGCCAATCCTTCCCGGAGGATGATCATGCAGAGACAGAAATTCGCCTGCGCCATGAGCGCGACGATCTCTGGCTGCGATCAGGCGCCATGACCGTCAATCCCCGTCCCGCAGCGGCAGACTGATGAAGGGTGGCGGCTTCAAGACACGAACAGGAGGCATGCAACATGCCTGGAAACACACCCGACAACCCCGCCTCTCATAGGGATGGAAGGCATCACAACGCCAACGCGAAGCGCCCGGCAAGGAGCCCCTCGGCCGTGGAGCTGATCGCCCAGGCCACCGCTGCCCGCGCCGCCCTGAACGGCCACCAGCCCGGACCGTCAGACAAGGCTCCGGCCGGCAATGATCTTCCGACAATCAAAGAACTCGAGGAAGCGCGCGGCGACCAAGATCGCCACCGAAACAGAAGCCGGCGGGAGAGCACGCGAAGCCCACAAGAAAGCCCGCGCAGCTGATGCGAAAAACCAGAAATCCAAAGGAAAAACCGGGGCGCGCATAATCCGCGCCCGGTGGAAGCCCGCGGCATGAACGGCAGGCTCAGCGCTGCAGCCGGATCGCCGCCTGGATCAGATCCTGATGGAAGCGATGGTTGCGCAGGTCCTCGGTCATCGTGACCAGCCTTTCCCGCGCCAGCCCCGCCGGCTCGCCTCGCACAAGCATCCCGTCGATCAGGATCTCCTGCGCAGAAATCATCTGCCGGTCGGCAACCACTTGCCGGCGCGCAACGTCTAGATCCTTCAGGGAATAGGTCATGGATAATCATACCACATGCCGGACATGCTGTACGGAAATCCGTTGGGCTCAGGCGCCTGCCATCCGAGTGGCTACAACATCGGGCCGAAAATCGGAATCATGCGCGCGAGCAAGGCCGGATGATCTCCTGCGGCGATGGTTGCCCTATTCCGCAGCCTCTCCGCGCTGCGGCTCCACCGCATCCACCTCTTCCAGCGGCGCCAGAACCTCCACCTCGTACGAATAGCCCTCGAGCATCGTATAGGTGTGCTCGATCGTCTGGATCTGCTTTTCCGTCTTGCGGATGGCGTCGGCGATGGCTTCGCTGCGGGCGCGCAGCATAGAGCCGAGCACGTCGGTTTCCGGGCGGCGGCCGAGGCGGTCTATGTGTTTGCGCACGCGGGCGCGGTGGCGTTCGAGCTCCAGGATGTGGAAGCGGCTCTTGACGATATCGTCCGAAAGTTTGCGGCGCATGGCGGCGACCGGGTCGAAGCTGCCGGGTTCGCGCTCGTCGAGGATCACCTCGTTGACGAGTGATTCCAGCATAAGGACACCTTCGAGATCCTTGGGGTCGGCAAGCTGCGGATCGTAGCCCGTATCGTCGTAGACGCGCCGGCGCACGGGATCCTGCAGGAGTTCGTAGGCGATCTGCAGCCGGTTGAAATGATCTGTGTCGCCGCCGGCATCCGGATGCGCGCCCTTGGCGGCCTTGCGCCAGGCGAGCCTGATCGCCTCGCCATTGGCGTCGCGCTCCAGTCCAAGCATGGCATAGGGATCGATCACGCCGGCACTTCCTTCATTCACTGCTTCGTCCCTCCGAGACGTAACCGCTGGCTCACGCCGCATCAAGCCCCGAAACACCCTGCCATAATTGCGGCCGCTCGGGACGAAATTGTGGAACGGGGCGGATTTTCCCACAGGCAAGGGGTTAACGGGTGCGATTTCTGCTGAGCTCGTTGGCAGTAGAATGGAGAATGGGACCAAACCCAGGCAAAAGAACGGGCAGCCCCTGCGGGCCACCCGTCGTCTTGACCCTTTCTCGATCAGTTGCCTGGCTTGTTCCTGATCGCCGCGTCTATCTGCCTCTTCACAGCATCCAGGTTAAAGGAGGCCGGATCCTGCATTGGCGGATAGTCGACCGCCGTAAGAGCGAGTTTGGCGACTTCCTGCTGAACACTCACGAAGCGCCAGAACTCGCGAGCAAAGAAGTCATTCATGTAGCCTCCACCCAGATCATTGAGGCTTTGTTCGCCAATCGACGGTGTTCGCTCGAAGGGATCCTGACGGATATTGACCATGGTGGGCATATCAGTCGTTACCTTCGCACCGGGCCAACCCTGCGGCTGTTGAAAGAACTGAAACTTGAAATCGTCGAGGCGTACGGCACCCAGAGAAGGGCCACCGAAGTAGAAGAACTCATGACGTGCGGATGGCGCATTGCCCTCCAGCAGGTTCAGCTGATTGTAGCCATCGAGGTGGTTCTTGTAGGTCACGTCACCGAGCTTCACGCCCTTGAGCAACTGGTCGGTGATGTTGGGATTACCAGCCGCAGCCACCAGCGTGGGGAACCAGTCCAGGGCGGAGAAAATACCGTTCTCGACCGTGCCCGGCTTGACCTTGCCCGGCCAGCGGATGATCGCGGGTGCGCGGAAGCCACCCTCCATCACTGTACCCTTGGTGCCCTTGAATGGCGTCATGCCGCCGTCAGGCCAGGTAAATACTTCTGCGCCATTATCCGTCGTGAAGACGACGATGGTGTTGTCGGTCTCGCCCGCGTCCTCCACGCATTTCAGGATGGCACCGACGCTATCGTCCAGCTGCGCCACGCCGGCTTCTTCGAGACCATAATTGGTCTGGCTGTTCATCAAAGCCTGGTACTTGGGAGACAGGAACGTCCAGACGTGCATGCGCGTCGTGTTGTGCCAGACAAAGAACGGCTTTCCTTCGGTCCTGGCCTTGTCCATGAAGTCGCAGGAAGCCTTGACCAGCACTTCGTCGAACGTCCCCATGTCGTACTTGGCCTTGGGCGTTATGTCATGCATGTTCGGCACGTTGGACATATCAGGATATGGCGCCAGCGGGCCTTCGTCGATGATCTTCTGCTTGCCGATCTTGCCCCAGCGCGGCTGCTGGGTCGCGTCATCCGTATCAGTGGCAAAGCTGTGCACCACATTGCGCGGCCCGACCTTGTCACGGTACGACTGGTCATCCGGGAACGAATACCAGTAGGGGTCCGACATCGCATCGAGGTGGTACAGGTACCCGAAGAACTCATCAAAGCCATGCAGAGTTGGCAGGAACTTGTTCAAATCGCCGAGGTGGTTCTTGCCAAACTGGCCCGTGGCGTAGCCCTCGGTTTTGAGGACGGCGGCGATGGTTGCGGCCTTGTCCGGCATACCCACATCCGCGCCCGCCTGACCCACAGTCGTCAAGCCGGTGCGCAACGGGATTTCACCGGTGATGAAACTCGCCCGGCCGGCCGTGCAGCTCGCCTCGGCATAATAGTCGGTGAACATCATGCCCTCAGACGCCAGCTTATCGAGGTTCGGCGTCTTCCCGGACATGATGCCCCGGTGATAGGCACCGAGGTTGAACCAACCAACATCGTCGCCCATGATGACAAGGATGTTGGGTTTCGACTGCTGCTGCGCGACTGCCGGTGCACCCAGCGCGGTTGCGCATGCGGATGCCAGCAGACCAAAGCAAAGGTTTCTCATGGCACTCATCGTATATCCTCCGTTGAGTTTGCTCGTTGCTCGGCCCCTTTGGCACGGCCTCTCAGAGTAGAAGGATGCCATCCTCTCGGCCGAAGACGATCTGATGTTGTGACAGTTCGCGGCATGGTGCTGCAGGAGGTCGGGCGTGTTGGCTGGATGAATGCCGCACTGATCACTCGCCATAGGGTGGCGACAGGCGTACCCGCTATCGAAGCGTCGATGGCTAGCAATGAAATAGTTGCCCCGGCGTCTGCCTAGTCAGCAGTCGCCTTGACGGATAATCGCACATTTTCGCCTTCACCGCCAGATTGAAGGCTCACGTCGCCACACCTCGATGATCGGGACCCCGGTGGATGACATCCGCGGTAGAGCCGAGCCCACATCATGGACGCTTTGGACGCATAATGGCCGCCAGAACCGCTGTGAATCGGCTACTTTCTCCACCCCTCTGGCCGCACGCCGATAAAAGGGATTCCAGGAGAACCGGGAGCCCGTCAGCCGGAAGATGCAGCCCGCCGCCTTGAGGTTGCAAATCTCGCCTCGTCCCGCAATAGCACAACCTTGCAAGGCTCTGCTAATCTTCTGCCAACCATTTGAATCATCACCCATTCTCGCAACCGCGAAAGACATGCCACAATATTGCCGCTTGCTTTTTGCCCGAAATGCTGGCACGAACTGCAACACTCGGGCATTTCGCATGCCGGTGACTGGACTGAAGTGGTAATGCCCTTTCGGAGCGCCAACTCCGGTAGGGCGGTATGGGTGACACCCATGCGCGTAGATGTTCTTTCCCCGTACGTGACGTCTCGACTGACCCTTCGCGCCGGGCTCCAGGGCCGAAACGCGAAAGCTAAAGCCGTCCGCCTCCCCACCGCCGGGGGTGCGGATAAACTAACTACCAATGGGAAAAGGACTATCCCCCATGGCCACCAAGGGCACCGTAAAATTCTTCAACCAGGACAAGGGTTTTGGTTTCATCACGCCGGAAGGCGGCGCGAAGGACGTTTTCGTCCACATCTCCGCTCTCCAGGCTTCTGGCATCCAGTCGCTCCGCGAAGGCCAGCAGGTTTCTTTCGACACCGAGCCGGATCGCATGGGCAAGGGCCCGAAGGCCGTCAACATCCAGGCCTTCTGATCTGATTCAGGTCTTTCTGCGCTAAGCAGGCGACGGCGCTCCGCAAGGGGCGCCGTTTTTTGTTTTTGGGGGATCGCAGTACTCAAGCGGCCTTTGAGCGTGCGGCCCCCTCACCCTAACCCTCTCCCCGCTGGGTAGAGGGGACGTGGCATACGAGACCCTTGAGAATGCGGGAACGGTGCGGCATGCCCCTTCTCCCCTGGGGGAGAAGGGGCCGGCAGGCGGATGAGGGGGCCAAGCCCTCTTGGCCCAAGTAACTACTCCTCAGCAGGATAATCGCGAGAAAACTCCCGCGTCGCCATCAGCACCGGCATCAGCGCCCTGCCCGCCTCCGTCAGCCGATATTCCACGCGCGGCGGCTGCTCGCCGAAATCCCGCCGCTCGACAAGCCCGTCCTGCTCCAGCTCCCGCAGATGCTGGGTCAGCATCTTCTGCGAAATGCCCGGCATGTCCCGCTTCAGTTGCAGCGTCCGCATCGAGGGCTCGGCAAAGAGCCGGAACAGGATCGGCAGCTTCCAGCGCCCGCTGATCATCTTGAGCACCCGCGTCACATGCGCGACGGAACCGTCCGGCCCGAGGCAGACGGAGCGTTCTTCCTGTCCTACAGGCACTTTTAAGTGCGTAATTGTGTCGAGCATCATCCTGTTCTTCTGTGCTTTCCTCCACTCCAAGATAGGAACACTGAGATGGATTTGAAACTCGACGGCAAGACGGCGCTCGTCACCGGAAGCAGCAAGGGCATAGGCGAAGCGATCGCCAGAGGGCTCGCCCGTGAGAAGGCCACGGTCATCGTCCACGGCCGCAACAGGGCCGAAACGGAGCGGGTGGCGCAGGAGATCATCGCCGAAGGCGGCCGCGCCCATGCGGTGACAGGCGACCTCACCATCGATGACGAGGTGGAGCGCCTGATCGACGAGGCACAGGCGCTCGCCGGCCGCATCGACATCGTCATCAACAATGCCGGCGGCTCGGGCGAGCCGGAGGACTGGGCAGCGAGCCGCCCCGCCTCCTGGGCATCCGCCTACGACCGCAATGTTCTGGCCGCCGTCCGCGTCACCACACGGCTTCTGCCTGACATGCGCAAGGCAGGCTTCGGCCGCGTCATCAATATTTCCAGCCTCGCCGGCCTGATGCCGCCTGCCGGCAGGCCGGATTACTCCGCCTGCAAGGCCGCCATGAACGCCATGACCTCTTCCATGGCCAAGGCGGTGGCGGCCGAGGGCGTGACCGTCAATACGATTTCGCCGGGCACGATCCGCAGCGCAAGGCTGGACGCCCGCTTCCGCGAGGTGGCGGTTGAGCGCGGCGTGGCTGCGAATGCCGCATGGGAGACGATCGAACAGGCCGTGCTGCCGCTTTTCGCCGAGGTGCCACTTGGCCGGGTGGGAACGCTGGACGAAATCGCCGACGCCGTCTCCTTCCTCGTCAGCCCGCGTGCGGGGTATATTACGGGGGTGAATCTCAGGGTGGACGGCGGGATGCTGCCGGCGATTTAGCATGGGTGCGGCGGAAAACCCCGCTCCATGCCTCCGCGACAAGAGAAGCCTGTATCGTGACGCGAGCAGCCTGACGAGGCTCGATCTGACGATCGATAATGGCGATTGGCCACAAGCAGCATAGATGCTGCTTGTGATTGCATGGCACCGGGCATCATTTTTGGAGAGGATGAACGGAGAGGAGAGACAAGATGACCTGCATCAAGGCATCAACGATGCTCGCCGCCGCCGTGGCCGTCCTGCCGGCCGGAATGGCTATGGCGCAAACGATGACAAGCGCAGAGATCAAGGCGGCGTTGGAGGGAAATTCGATCAGCAACGAGAATGAGGTTCAGCATTTCGATCCGGACGGCACGGCGATCTACCGGAAAGGCAGTAAGCGGGCGAATGGACACTGGAGGATCGAAGGCGACAAATTCTGCTCCGATGTGAGCACGGATGTCCGTCTCCTGCAAACCGAGGACAAACGTGTCGGATGGCAGTGCCACGCTGTCCTAGGCGACAGCAGGCGCATTGCCTTCCTGATTGGGGACCACGCGGATTCCTGGACGGTCTCCAAGGGCAGGAAGGCCGATTAGCCTCATTCATCCTTCACCCAGATAAGTGCCGATATACTCCCCTTGCTTCCAGAGCGCCGCACGCAGCCGAGCCTCGACGCCATCCGATGTCACCGCATGCAGACACAGTATCCGGTCGGCGATTACTTCACCCGGCTGCAGGATCGCCTCGATCGCTGCCGCCTCCTCCAGGGTATCGGCATAGTCAGGCATTGCTTTCAGCCGCCGTTCCGCAAACATTGCCGCTTCGTGCAGCTCACCGCAGAGCAAGACGAGTTCGCTATCGTCGCTCCTTCGGAGCGGGCAGGCCTGCATGCAAAACTCCCTCTCTGGATATCGCTGCCGTCATAAGGTTGTACCTGCCAATGCCGACAACAATCAAGGAAATTATTCCTATCTTCGATCACGATCCATATCAGACGGGACTATTCAGCGACCCGGAACGCTCGAAAGCAAACAAAGATAGGTTTATGTTCCGCACTGGCACACGGCGCTCAGGCCTCCTCGCTGTGGCGCTCCACGAGCTCGGCCCATTCCATTGCCGCGTGGCGGCCGAGCACCGTCTTGTCGTTCCCGATGACGGCGGCGATGCGCCGGAAGAGTTCGTCGGCAAAGAGCGCGGGCCTGCCGGATTCGGCATTGCCGGTCGGGTGAAGCGTGGTGCCCTCAGCAAGATGGATGGCCTCGACGCTGAACCCCTCATGATCGCCCACAAGTTCGGCGAAGCCGTACAGCAGCAGGCCATTGTCATTCCGACCGAGGATGGAGATGACGAGCTCGTCGAAATCGAACCGCAGGCTGAAGGCTCTCATCGGCCGATGACCTCCTGCTGGATGCGCTCTGCACGGATGAGCTGGGCCTCATAGCGGCCGGCGAGCGAGATCACGAAGCCGGCGGCAAGGAGGAGGCCGGTAAGCGGCTGGAGCCTGCCGATGGTATCGAGGCGGCGGACGCCCGGCGTCAGCACAGGCGCGCGGAAAGGCGCCTCGCCCCTTGCTTCAAAATATCTCGATATCATGCGGCAGCTCCTGCATCGGCTCTGATTTCAGCGATGCGGGAGGATGCGATGCCAATGGTTGAGTGATGGAATGGGGCCGGCGAGCCTATGCGGCCAGCGAACGTATATCCTTGGCCACGTCGGCGAGATCATTGTCGAGCTGGTGGTCGCGCCCCGGCAGCGAGCAAAGGACTGCATCAGGGATCGCCCTGGCGTAAGCCTCTATATGGGCAAAGGGCACGGTGTCATCCTCGCTGCCGTGATAGATGAGCACAGGCAACCCCTCCGGCAGGCTTTCGGAAAAGTCGTCGCTCCCGGCGATCTCATCGCTCTCCCATCCGCCGGCACCCATGAAGGGCGGCGCGATGAGGATGACGGCGCCGGGCTCGAATGCCGGCCACTCTTCGGCAAGCGTGTGGAGAAGCACCGTGCCGCCGAAGGAATGGCCGATCAGGATGGCGCCGTCTTCGAGGGCCTGGAACTCGGCAACAAGAGCGGCTTTCCAGGCCTGATAATGCGGGTCCGCTTCATCGGGCATGCGGGGGTAGCTGATAGAATAGGCCTCGCCGAGTTCGCGGGCGAGGCTGTCGACGAGCTTGTTGTCCCACTCGTCGTGGGTGGTTTCGCCGGCGCCCTGGATGAAGAGGATCTGTGTTGGCATGGGTAATGTTCCCGTTTGTGACCGTCAGGGAGATGGGTCGTTACGGGAGCAGGGCAAGAGCCTCGACCCGTCCTTCGCCCCCACAAGGAGGAAGATCGACGGGTGCGGAATTCGACAGCAGATGCCACCAACCCTAGTGGTGGCGTTCAAGGCAACTTTGCGCCAGAACCGGACAGGCGCGTACAGATCGCAGGCCCCACCTTCCTGGCGCTATCGCCTCCCGCCGATGCGGCGCATATCCACAACGCGGCCGTCGCGCTGCCGTATGGAGATCTCGAACCGACTGCTGCCTCTCCGGGCATGATAAACGAAGAAACGACCACGGCAGTCGATCCGCCTGACCTCCCTGAAACCGCGGCTGCGGAGCAGCCTCTCGCCCTGACTGCAGGTAATCCCTCTGCCACTGTTGAGATTGGTGCCGACGCTGATGGAGATCTGGGCCTGCGCGTTTGCTTCGGTCGGCACGAATATTGTTGGGACCGACAGGCCGATAGCCAGCGCTAGTGACAGAAACAACGATGATCTGGACAAGGCATCCTCCCCTTGGATAACGGGCTCTGAATACACGACACTCGTTTGCATACGGAATTATACAACCGTGAGGATAGAAGCGATAGAGGGTCGCGTCAGTGCGAGCCGTCTCCGCTGCCCATTCAGTTAACGAGAGGGATATTGAGGACCGGACGGGTCGCAACCCGTGGCCCGACCCCGGCAGAATGGAGGGGGGCGACCCACGGCACACCTCCCCTCCTCATCCATGCACCCTCACCTCGTTGCATCACCCCGCAACAACCACCTTCCCTCGCCTCAAAACCACAGCGATCACAAACCCGCAAACCGCCGTCACCCCACCGACCAGAAACACGCTCCCATATCCTGCCCGATCCGCCAGCACGCCCGCCAGCGGCCCGGTCAGCCCGTAAGCCAGATCCTGAAAGGCCGAAAATCCGCCAAGCGCCGTGCCGCGCAGATGCGGTGCCACGAGATGCACGACCTCACGCCCCATGGCGGGAAAGATCATCGAGCAGCCGAGGCCGGTCATGAAGGCGCCGATCAACGCGACGGTGGGATCGCCGGCACTCCAGATCAGGATCTGGCCGATGGCCTCGACCGCCAGCGAGACCACGGCGACCACCAGCCCGCCATAGCGATCCGGCAGGTGGCCGAAGAGCAGGCGCACCAACACGAAGCCGCAGCCGAAGGCGGTAAGCCCGAGGCCAGCATGATCCCAGCCGAGATCACGGAAATAGAGGGTAAAGAAGGAGCCGATCGCCGCAAAGCCCATGCCCTGCAGGCAGACGATCAGCCCGTGCACCCAGATCCGGCCGATAACGGCGGCAAGCGGCGGGCGCTCCCTGCCCGGATGGGCGGCAACGGCGGGCACGCTGCGGATTGCGGCAAGCCCCATCAGGGGCAGCACGGCGCAGACAGCCATCGTGCCGGCAAAACCGAGATGATCGAGCAGCAGCAGTCCGACAGGCCCGCCGAGGCCAAGCGCGCCGTAGATAGCCGCGCCGATGAGCGCCAGCACCCGGCCGGAACGCTGCGGCCCGACGAGCCCGATGCCCCAGGCAATGACGCCAACGGCAACAAGGCTTTCGCCGAGCCCGATCGAAAGCCGCCCGGCAACGAGAATGGCAAAGGCCGCAGCCGGCGGCTGCGGCGAAAGCCCTGCGGCAAGTGAGATCAGCGCACCCGCCACATAGAAGATGAGGCCACGCTGCACGGCAAGCTTGGCGCCCCTGCCATCGGCAAGCCCGCCGGCATAGCTGCGGGTGAGGATGGTGGCGAGAAAGGCAATGCCGACGCCGAGGCCCGCCCAGCCATTGCCGAGGCCAAGCGCGCCGGTCACGAAGACCGGCACGACCGGAAGCGCGATCGCAACACAGAGATAGGAGATGAAAAGGATCGCGGTCAGCAGGTAAAGCCGTGCCTGCTCGCGATCACCAGTAAGACGGAAAGCCATGAAAACCTCCTGGCTATTCCCTCGTCCGACGGGCACAAAAAAACGCACTCCGACCGGCGAGGATCGATAAGTGCGTTGCTTGACGTCAAACGCTTACGGCCAGCGGACTGGCATGGGTTGGGAGATACGGGATATGTGGAGGAGTGTCAACGGTGAGTGGTGGTGTGGGTCGGAGGGGCGTTGCCGCTCCCTGCTCGCGGGATATCTGGTAGAAGGCGATGGTAGAGATTGGAGACGGCGTGCCGTGGGACACCCCCCTCTGCCCTGCCGGGCATCTCCCCCACAGGTGGGGAGATTGGCTGGGGGCGCCGGTTTCCCCAAACTATCAACGTTGCAAACTGTGCAACGTCAGTGATGTGCGAAGGCCATGCCGCTTGTCGATCTCCCACCTGTGGGGGAGATGTCC